>JAJRQP010000162.1 GCA_024280195.1 Bacteroidota bacterium
AAGAGATCTTCATGCTAATAATTCTTTTGCAAACTCATTCAAACTTTCAACCGTCATATCAGCTTCAATTCCAATGGGTTCTTCTGTTTTAATTCTTACTGTTTTCATACCAAGATTCTTGCCAAAGAGAATGTCAGAATCAGTATCACCAATCATCACGCAACGTTTAAAATCAATCTCTGGAAACTCCATTTTTGCAAGCTCTCCCATAACAGGACCTGGCTTACGCATATCGTCTTCAGCATCTCTTAAATTCGGAGCAAAGTAGCATTTCGTAATTCTTCCACCTTCTTGGTGAATCTCATTGCACATATAAGCATGAATTTCTAAAAGGTTACGTTCTGTCATTAGACCTTTCCCTATACCTTGTTGGTTGGTAACAACAAAAGTTAAGTGAAAGAAATCTGTTAGCTTTCTGACTGCTTCTAGTACTTGAGGAATGAACTGAAAATCTTCTTTCTTCGTAATATAACCTCCGAAAACTCTTTCATTAATAACACCGTCTCGATCCAAGAAAAGCGTCCACGTATGGTCTAAATTCCAATCTTTAATCGACATCGATTGATTTTTCTACGAGGTAGGTATTTCTTTGAGAAGAACTTCTCCCAATTAGTTCTGCGATAAATCCTGCTAGGAAGAATTGTGTTCCAAGAATCATTGCGGTTAAAGCAATATAAAATTCTGTTCTATCTGAAAGTTTAATACCATGTGTATCAATGAATAATTTATCTATTGTTAAATAGAAAGATACTCCAAACCCAATTACAAACATCAGCATTCCAAGAGCGCCAAAAAAGTGCATTGGTTTCTTTGCAAACTTCCCAATGAAGGCTACAGAAAGTAAATCCAATGGTCCATTAAGAAAACGATTGAGACCAAATTTAGTCACCCCGTATTTTCTTGCTTGGTGTTGCACCACCTTTTCTCCAATATTAGTAAAGCCAGAATATTTTGCTAAAGCTGGAATGTATCTGTGCATATCGCCGTAAACTTCAATGCTTTTTACAACTACGTTTTTGTACGCTTTTAAGCCACAGTTAAAATCGTGTAAATAAATACCCGTTATTCTTCTTGCCGCCCAATTATATAATTTAGTAGGAATTGTTTTGGTAATTGGGTCAAATCTTTTCTTTTTCCATCCTGACACAAGATCAAAATCATCTTCCATTATCATTCTATACAATTCTGGAATTTCATCTGGAGAATCTTGTAGATCAGCATCCATTGTAATAACAACATCACCTTTTGCTGCTTCAAACCCTTTTTGTAAGGCTGCAGACTTACCGTAATTTCTTTGGAATTTAATTCCTTTTACGTTTGCATCTTTGCTATGAAGTTCTTCTACAACACTCCAAGATTTATCTTTACTACCATCGTCAATAAAAACAACTTCGTAAGAGAAATTATTTTCTTGCATAACTTTCACAATCCACTTATGCAATTCTGGTAAAGACTCGTCCTCATTAAAAAGAGGAACAACTACTGAAATATCGTATTTTAAACTCAAGGCTTTGTTTTGTTTAGTAGACAAATATAATCAATCCTTTGTTTTATGACGAAAACTAGTCGTTCTGTTTTATTATTTTGAGAATAGAGTTCCCTATTCTTAAAATATAAATGCCGGTTGCTAATTCCTGAACATCTATGAAATTATTCTCTAAAGAAACAAAATCGCTCATCATCAATTCTCCCTGCATAGTGAGAACTTGATATTCTACCCTTGCGCTCAATCCTTTAATTTTAATAAGACTACTTGTTGGATTAGGATAAATCTGCAATTTATTCTCTGGAGATTCTAGCCCCAATTCACTTGCATTAAAAATATAAAAATCATCAATTCCGGCCTCTGTAACATTAGTATTTGGATCAAAATCACTTGTTTGAAAATAGAATTGTATTCTTTCAAATATAGAGAAATAAAAACACTTTATTAACAACAAAAATGTAATCTACTCAATACTTTGAGCAATCACGTATATATTAATGACCAGGGCAAACTCATACTTTTATGTGTGTATTTTGCCACAAACGCACGAATAAGTTGTTTAGAACAAGTAGTAATAGGATTGAATTAATAGAAAACTTCTGTAAATTCTCAAAAGACACATCCTTTTTTTTTAAAATCCTTACATATCACAAGAGAAGATTCGTGCATTCGTGGTTTTTTTTTAACAAAGTGTGAGTCCCCACTCTATTAATGACAAAATTCCTTTTAAAAGTCACCTCAAAATCGTATCTTCGCAGACGAAAAATTACAGCTCTATGTCAAAAGAAACACTCACAGAAAAAAACACAAATGTTGATTTTGAGTCCTTCAAAAAAGAAGTTCTCGATGATTACAAACTTGCATGCATTTCTCGTGAGACTTCTTTACTAGGCAGACGTGAAGTTTTAACTGGAAAAGCGAAATTCGGAATTTTCGGAGACGGGAAAGAATTAGCTCAAATTGCGTTAGCGAAACAATTTCGTAACGGTGATTTTAGGTCTGGATATTACAGAGACCAAACTATCATGATGGCGATTGACCAGTTAAATGTTAAACAATATTTTGCAGGCTTGTACGCACATACTGATTTAGATTTTGAACCTCAATCAGGTGGCCGTCAAATGGGAGGACACTTTGCGACAAGAAACTTGGATGAGAATGGAAATTGGCTCAACTTAATGGAACAAAAAAATAGTTCTGCCGACATCTCCCCAACCGCTGGACAAATGCCTCGTCTTTTAGGATTGGCACAAGCATCTAAAGTTTACCGAGAGAATAAAAAATTAGCTGAATTAGAAGAATTCAAAAAATTTACCAACGGAGGAAATGAAGTTGCTTTTGGAACAATTGGTGACGCATCGACTTCAGAAGGACCATTTTGGGAGACAATTAACGCTGCTGGTGTTTTACAAGTCCCGATGGTTATGTCTGTTTGGGATGACGGTTTTGGAATTTCTGTTCCAAGAAAATACCAAACAACAAAGGATAGCATCTCTGAAGCATTGGCAGGAATGCAACGCACAAAAGACAAACCAGGTTATGAAATTTTTGTAACCAAAGGTTGGGATTATACAGATTTATGCCAAACTTACGAGAAAGCTGTAAAGGTTGCTCGTGAAGAACATGTTCCGGTTCTTGTTCATGTCAAAGAAGTCAACCAACCACAAGGGCATTCAACTTCTGGTTCACACGAACGCTATAAGGACGAAGAGCGTTTGCAATGGGAAACTGATTTTGATTGCATCAATAAATTTAAAGAATGGATCATCAACTTCAATGCCGATGGATTATCCATTGCTACTGAAGATGAGTTAGATGCTATTCGCAAGGAAGCAAAGAAAAGTGTTTCAGAAGACAAACGTACCGCTTGGAAAGACTTCACCAATGATATTAAACAAGATTTGGCTGATTCTACAGCATTAATTACAGCAGTAGCAGAAGAAAGTCCTAACGGTGTATTTATCAAAAAAATTGGAGAAGATTTAGCAAATACTTTCGAGCCAACGAGAAGAGATATTCTCTCGGCCGCAAGGAAAGTTTTGCGCATGGTTAGAGATGAAAAATCAGCTTCTAAGGCTGCCCTTTCTTCATGGGTGAAAAATTCTATTGACATTAATTTCAACAGATATAGCTCTCATTTACATTCTGAATCAGAAAATTCTGCACTAAAAGTAGAACCTATCGCTCCAACTTATGGTGATGATGGGAAACTGGAGGATGGAAGAATTATTCTTCGAGATAATTACGATAAATTATTAGAAAACTATCCTCAAGCATTGGTTTACGGAGAAGACGCTGGAAAAATTGGCGGTGTTAACCAAACGCTTGAAGGAATGCAAGATAAATACGGAAA
>JAJRQP010000163.1 GCA_024280195.1 Bacteroidota bacterium
ACGAATGGATGAAATAGCCGAGAAAGGATTGGCTGCTCATTATCGTTATAAAGAATCGAAGAAAGGCGACAGTAAATTCGATCGTTGGGTTTCTGAAATTCGTGCGTTAATGGAGAATGCGAATATGGACGCAATGGATTTTGTGAATGAATTCAAATTGAATTTATTTACGGATGAGATTTACATTTTTACGCCAAAAGGAGATTTGCGCGTTTTACCTACGGGAGCAACGATTTTAGATTTTGCTTACGACATTCATACGCAAATTGGGGATAAATGTATCGGTGCTAAAGTGAACAATCGACTCGTTCCATTGAGTTATCAGTTAGAAAGTGGGAATCAAGTAGAAATCATCACTTCATCGAAGCAGAAACCGAACGAAGAATGGATGAAGTTTGTGGTAACTGCACGAGCAAAGCAAAAAATAAAATCGTCGTTGAATGAGGCAAGAAAGATCATTGCTTTAGATGGTAAAGAAATTTTGGATAGAAAATTCAAGCAACAAAATATTCGTTTTAATTCGGAGAATGTAAGTGTGGCTGAGAAGTTTTTTAACATGCCAAATGCAACGGAGCTGTATTTCAGAATAGCAAAAGGAAAGATTGATTTACGCAAATTGCGTGAGATTGAGAATAAGAATGGAATTCTGAGCTTGCCTAAAAAAACTTCTACAAGAAAATCAAAGAAAGGAACAGATGTCTTTTCTAAGATTGATAATAAGAAAGATACTATTCTTATAGGGGACGACTTTAAGAACATTGATTATACATTAGCATCTTGCTGTAGTCCTATTCCTGGAGATAAAGTTTTCGGGTTCGTTACAATTAACGAAGGGATAAAAATTCACAGATACAGTTGTCCGAATGCTGAGCATCTTCTTTCAAAAATGGCATACCGTTGCATCAAAGCAACTTGGAAGAACACTGATTTAAAGGAGAATTTGGCATCGATTACCGTTCACGGAATTGATAGTATGGGGATTGTGAATAAAATCACAAATATTATCACCAATGAGCACGATGTAAACATGAGATCAATTTCTTTCGAGACGAATGACGGTATTTTCGTTGGAAATATGACTGTTTTGGTTTATGACACTGAACATCTAGACATATTGATGAGTAAGTTTGAACAAGTAGAAGGTGTTCAGCGAGTTGTAAGGCACATTGAGGAGTGAAACAATTACTTATTAATACAATAATAAATAATTTGTAATCTCTTTTCTGTATTTCAAAATGGATGAATTTGTCAAAGAAGCCTTCATCTTTTTAATTACACCCGCATTCTTTTTTTCAAGTCCCAACTTTTTATTTGTATAGAGTGTGAAAATATAGGATTTGTTAACTCATTTGGTTTCTTTTCTCGCTTTACTAGTTCTTGTAAAATGAAATTTTCTTTGAGTTTATAACAAAAAAAAACAGCGCTGAAATTCAACGCTGTTTTTTGATTATTTAATTTGAATGATTATTCAACAATAATTCTCTGTGTGAATGAATTACCATCAACAGTTACTTTTACAAAGTAAGTACCTGCAGATAACATTGATAAATCAATTGACTGATTAGAAACGATTGTGTTAGTAACCAAAGATTGACCTTTCACATCCATTACCATTACAGAAGCACTTGCTCCTTCAAAAGAAATTGCAATGTTTCCTTTCGTTGGGTTAGGATAAACAGTAACATTATTCACATTGATTTCCTTAACTGATGCACAAGCATCAACCAATACATCAGCAGTTGCAGTTGCAGAACAACCGTTACCATCTGTGTAGGAATAAGTAATAGTATGTGTACCGTTTCCGGCAGCTGCAGGATCAAAAGAACCAGCAGTAACTCCCGTTCCAGAGTAAGTTCCTCCTGCAGGAGAGCCTTGTGAAAGTGTTATTGCAGAATTGTAAACACACATATCAGCTAAAGTTCCAAACGTTACTGTTGGAAGCGGATTAACAGTTATGTCGGAAGTTGCAAATGCAGAACATCCATTAGCGTCTGTATAAGTATAAGTAAGTGTTTGAGTCCCTACTCCAGCAGTTGCAGGATCAAAAGACCCAGCAGTTACACCTGTTCCAGAGTAAACTCCTGATACAGGAGAACCTTGGGATAAGAAAACAGGAGATGAATTCTCACATGTGTCAGGTAATGCTCCAAAAGTAACAGTTGGTAAAGCATTAACTGTGATAGTTAACATACTACTCATTCCTGTACAAGCAGAAGCTCCAGTTAAAGTTTCAGTAACATAATATACTTGAGTTGTAGCACCAGGAGTTATTGGACTTCCTGTTCCAAACATTGTAGTCAGTCCTGCGTTTGTGTACCAAGTAAAAGTACTTGTTGGAGCTGTATAATTATATGTTCCAATTGGAAATGGGCTTCCAGAAGAAGCGTTATCTGTTGCACCATCTAATGCATTAGCACCACTAAAGTCCCATTCCGCATCATTTTGAACACCTAAGTTAGGAGTAGAATTATTTTTTCTATAAGCCCAACCATCAAGGTATTCCCAAACTTCTCCATTTCCATCAGTGTTAATGTCACCAAGAACATCAATGACAGAACCATTTTTGAATAACTCAATTGCATCATCTCCATTAACGTTAGATGCAGGTGAAAGATCATTCGGGAAAATTCCGTAGAAAGTCATGAAATTAGTAGAATCAGTTGCTACTCTAAAGTATGAACCTGCTGTAAGTGGCATTGAAGGAAAAGTGTATTCTTCACCATCAGTTCCACCACCATTATTTGCAGAACCAAATCCATAGATACTTAAATCAGCAATATCTTCAAGTGCATAGAATTCAATACATTTTGGTAAACCTCCAGGAAGAGTTGCATCAGCAGCACCCGAAATAATTAACGACTCAATAGTAGAATTACTCATTGCAGTCATATCTACTATGAAATCTCCTTCACAGTATGTTGAGTCTCCTGATGTAATTGGAGCAGCAGGTGTTGGAGTAATATCTAGCGTAAGCGTAATAATAGAGTCACAACCTACTGAATTCATCAATGTTTGTGTAAACACACCTGAAGCAGTATATGTTGTTGTGTTAAGTGTATAGCTATCACAAGCCGTTTGAGTCATTGAACTCATTGTAGGCGTGTTTATTGTTAAATTGATTGTCAATAAACTATCACAACCAACGGCATTAGGAATTGTATCCATATACATGTTAGTCATTGTCCATACTTTTCCACTTGGAGAAGTGTATGTGTTGCAAGTTGCAGTGTCAATCGTTGCCATTGATGTTGCAAGAACGACCAAAGTAAGATTAACTGTAGAATCACATCCACCCACAGCCATAAATAATTCTGAATAGGGTCCAGCTGTAGTTATAGATTGCGTACCTAAAACATATGTTTGTCCATCACAAATTGTATCAGCAACATTCGTAGTATAGGAAGCAACGAATGTTAGATCTAAAACGACTGTACTATCACAACCGAGTGCAGTTGTAAACAGTTCAGTGTACATACCAGTCATAGTTAAAGTCTGTGTTCCAAAAGTATACGTTGCAGCACAAGTAGAGTCTGTTGTAGAAACATTATAAACAGGATTAATTGTTAAGTCAATTGCAATAATACTGTCACACATTGCTGCATTTGGTATTGTATCAGAATGTATTCCTGTTGTTGTGAAAATTGCACCACTTGGACCAGTGTAAGAGCCACAAGCAACTTGGGTAGTTGATCCATAAGTATTACAACCAACAATAACACAGTTGTCTGTGTGCATTGCTAAACTATCCCAGTAATTAGAAGGGAATACCCACCATTCACTAGTTGCATCGTCTATTCCAAATGACAATGTATCAGTAGGATTACCTAAACAAGTTGTAGGTTTTCTCACTAGGGTGTGATTTTGTGTTGCATTTGCTGTGTTTCCAATTCTCCAGCCAGTTCCAATATTCCCTCCCATTGATCCAATCATATCAATAACTGTATATACACTTGCAGTTGCACCAGCAAGAGTTAATGCATATAAATCATTTCCATTTGAAAGGAATGAATGAGTTTGGTCGGTAACCGCTTGTATAATTGGATCAGCAGAGCCGTGAGCAATAATATAAGTTGCCCCACTTGCTAACATTGTTCCAGGAGCAAAAGTTACTGTGTTTGGGAAATCAAATTCATTAATATTGTTACAACCGTTACTACAAGATGAGAGAGAATATAAACCCAAATCGACAGGAGCAGCTGTTCCATTATAAATTTCGATGTACTTATTACTTCCAGATCCTTCAGCGAATTCTGATATAATAAGTGTTGTTGCTTGAGACATCGCAAAGATTGGTGCTAAAGCAAAAAGTAAAATAGGTACTATTTTTTTCATAATAAGTTTTGTTTGGCATCTAAGTTAAAGGAAACGGAGTGATTAGAGCTCTTTTTAGTTGAAAGAATTATTAACAATTTTGGTAATTGTGTTTAAAAAAGTGCAAAGCAGCTATGATAACTAAACTTAAAACAATTTAAGTAAATCGGTTAAATAAAGGCATAATAAAAAAAGCCCTTTGATAAAAGGGCTTTTTTAGATTGTTAATTTCTTTTAATGCATTTGTTCATCCTCAGGATTCTCTTTGTTTGGAGGGAACAATTTTGGAGCATCAGCATGGCCTTGTAATCGGTCTAGCATATCTTCCAATTGCGAAATGGATAAGCTTTTAGCGATGATTTTCTTATCCTTATCTAATACAAATACTTTCGGAGTAGAGTAGATATCGTAAGTCTGTTGGTAGTTGAGTGATTCAATGCTTGTGTATCTTGGGACAAATTCTCGTGCGTTTTCTGTTGCTGCTTTGAAAAGCGCATCTGTTACTGCTACATTGATAAATTCTAAGTTGTGTTTTTTAACAAAGGCTTTCCATTTTTCAAAATCATCTCCAACGGCTTTCCCAATCGCAAATATTTCAATGTTTCGCTCTTTGAACTTCTCTGCATATAGAGTCTGTAATTTTGGAGTAATCTTAGTACAATGGCCACATTCAGGATCCCAAAAATATAGAATGGTGTAATCAGATTTTAAGCTATAAAAGTCTCTCCAATTTACATCTGTTGTGTCTCTGAGTGTTATGTTTGGAGGAACAACTCCCATAACTAGGTTCTTGTGAGTTTTTACCTTTTCGCAAAGCTTGTCTAAACTTTCTTTTTTCATCCATTTTGCTTTGGGGTTGCCCTCTTTATCTGTTCCGCAATAATAACGATCTCCCATCATTACAAAAACTTTATCCATTCCCATTATTTTACTTTGCTCGTAATGACTAGTCAACCAAGATACATTGTATTGATACATGTCAGAATCAGGTACAAATTGATCGCAAAGATTGAAAGCGTAATGAATTACAGTGTCCCAATGTTGAATCATCATTTGCTTACTGAAATATTTTTCTAGTTTGTTATGATAAATTGGAGTTCTAACCAATCGGTCGTCTTTTAAATCGATGTTGTCAAAAAAGTGATCTCTAAAGTATCTAAATTTGAAAGTTGAATCAGTAACGACTCCATTTTTATCTTTCGGAGCATCTGGTATCACGATATCCATAGACATTTTGACAATTTTAGAAACCAATTTATCTTTATGTGTATCCACGATGTTTTGCTGATAGGCTACAACTCCAACGGTAACGTCATTAATAGCTTTAGTTAGTTGTTTAAACTGGTCAGAATCTTTCTCTACCTTTTTTCTTTTATCAACAAGCATATTGGCTTTAGTTCGCTCCGTATTCACAAATTGAACATACTTGTTAAAGATTTTATTCTCTTCTGATTTTTTAATTTTTGCAGAACCCATTAAATCAGGTAAAGAGGCTTCAATGTATACTTCTTCATCATTGTAAATAAATTCTAACATTTTTTGTCCAGGTAAGAATAGAACTAGAATTCCTGCTTTCTGTTTACTTCCATCAAATTGTACAATGCCATTTTTCATTTCAGCAGTATCAGAATAATACATTCCTTTACCGAAGTAACGAACGAGGTTAACTGTTGTGTCTTTCTGCCCTGAAATTTTAAATTTTAATTTCTGACCAAAAGAATAAACTGATGCAAGAACAAGTATGGTTGTTAATATTGCTTTCATTGAATGTTTTTTATGTAATAAATATAATTTATTAGAAGCGTAAAAATAAGTTTCTACTTCCAATTAACACATCTTTAACGTCTAATATTCGTTAAAGATGCCTTTTGTTGCGGTTCTATAACTTGCAAAGGCGAAAAGTCCGTAGGCAATTAGTAATGCTGAAATACTACCTATCGTTACATTCGTACCAATGTATAAACCTCCATTTGCAAACATGCTGTCTAAAAAGAATTTGAAAATGAAGAATAGAATTAACCCGAGTCCTGCTACAATTCCAAATATTTTCACGAAGTATAGAAAGAACATACGTATTATTTTTTTTGGATGATGCCCCATTCTCATCAGTGTTCTAACTTCATAAGAATTACGTGTCATCAGTAGTTGCATGTATTGAATAAGAACAAGTCCAGAGACGAATACTGCGATGACAGAAATTCCAAGAACAACTAAAAACAAAGTTCCGACCATACTTTTTAGACGACCTACAACCATTTGTGAATTCTTAGTTTCTAATCCTCTTTTTTCCAACATTTCTTCTACCAATCCGAATTCACTTTCTTCTCCAGAAATCATTACTTGCGTAATTTTTTGTTCCGTTCCATCAGAGAATTTATTGTTCCCATAAGTCATAAATGTTTCAGGCACTAGGATAGAGGCAACTTCATTGGTAAAACCAACTATTCTAGCGTCGACCCATTCTTTTTCGGAGTCGCTGTTGTTTGATAACGTAAATTTGAACTTAATATCCATTGCCAGGTCATCAGATATTTGCGGAATACCACTTGCGCTCATAAACGTATTGAGCATCACTAAAAAGTCTCTAGGCATAATCATAGGAACAAAGTCGTTGCCTTCTTTCCAATCCCAATTGGTTAAGTCTACATCTAAGAATTCAGGATCTACTGTTTGGATAAAAACATCTGATCTAAATCTTGGAACTAATGGGTCTGCTGTTTCAAAAGAAACATCGAAATTATTTGCGATAACTGGTTTCACATCGTGGATGAAAGGTTTACTTTTTATCTTTTCAATTTCATTCTTGCTAAAATCGGTTCTAGCAAATCCTAATGTACTTGAATTAGAAACTTTCTTTTGAACAATGATTGTATTAGGACCTAGAATGTCAGCTCCCTCACCAAATTCGTTAACTCGGATGAGGTAATGGATAGAGGTGATGAGAAAAGTAATTCCCATAAATGCTCCGATAATTGCAATTATCAATTGCTTTTTGTCTTGATTTTTAAATAATAATTTATTCAGCATGGTTTACAGATTAAGTTCTTGGTCAAAGTTAAATGAATGGTCGTCTCCTAATGTTGTTAATACAAAACCTGCACTGATTTCGGTTGCTCTTTTATCAATCATTTTGAGGCATCTTTGTGTATTCTCTTCATCTAAATGGGAGAAAGGCTCATCCATTACTAACCATTTAAAGGGTTGTGCAAGTGCTCTTATAATTGCAACTCGTTGTTGTTGTCCCATAGAAAGGAGTCCACATTTTTGCTCCCACTTGTTCTCAATCTCTAAAAGCTCCAATCTTTCTAACAGTTCTTGTTCTGTGAACGTGTCTGTTAAAGAATTTTTAAGTAAAAGGTTTTCTTTGACTGATAATTTTGGGAACAACTGTAAATCTTGAAATACAACAGAAATTTTAGATTTTCTAATCTCGGTCCAATCATCTACAGAAAGAGTTTTTATGTCAACATTGTCGTAAGTGATTGTTCCTTCGTAGTCATTTCTTAGCCCAAACACTGTTGTGGCAAAAGTTGACTTCCCTTTTCCACTAGATGCGTTGAGTAAGATTTTTTTTCCAGAATTCAATTCTATTTCGTTGCCCCAAATACTTTTTTCTCCATGTTGAATGGAAGCAAGAGGTTTGGGCATTATTTTGTTGAGTTTTATTTGCATGAGTATTGTTTGAATGGTTTGGTTAGTAGTTTTCAATAATCATTCCAAGATTATTTGGTGTTCAAAATGCTGTATTATTTCTTGACTTGTTTGCTCAACAGAAGAAAACTCTATCCATTTTGCGTCTTCATGTCGCTTGAACCAAGTGATTTGTCTTTTTGCGTAACGTCGAGAATTTCGTTTAATTAATTCGACAGCTTCTGTCAGCGTAATTTTATTTTCAAAACAATCAAACAGCTCTTTGTAGCCAACTGTATTTAAGGAGGATAAATGATTGAAGTCTTGAACGGACCTTGCTTCTTCAATTAATCCATCTTTTATCATTTGGTCAACTCTGTTGTTTATTCTGTCATATAGTATCTTTCTATCATGTTGAAGAACGTATCGATGAACTTTAAATGGACGGGGTTGTGGTTTAGCTTTTCTTAATTCAGAATATTTTTCTCCAGATAATCTAATTGCTTCAATGGCACGAATGATTCTCATTGGGTTTTGCTGATCAACCTCAGAATAATATTTTGGATCTTTACTTTTTAATTCTGAAAGAAGAGGGGAGAGTCCCTCCTTGTCAAATTCATTTTGAATTGTTGCTCGCATTTCTTTTGAAGAAGGAATGGAATCTAGACCAATACAAAGTGCATCTATGAACATTCCCGAACCTCCAGTTAGCACAACAATATCTTTAGAAATAAATTCCTGAGTTAATGTTTTTAATGCTTCTTTCTCGTATTGAGCAGAAGAAACTTCGTCTGTGAGTTGGTGAGAATCAATGAAGAAATGTGTCACCCCATCTCGTTCTTTTGTAGATGGTTTAGCTGTTCCTATGCTGATTTCTCGATAGAATTGGCGAGAGTCAGCAGAAAGAATACTCGTTTTAAAATGTTTGGCAATTTCTATACTAACGGAAGTTTTTCCGCTAGCTGTTGGACCCGCTATGACAATTAAATGTTTGATGGTCTAAAAGTAAAACTATCATTGATAAATTGCAACCCACTCCATATATCTTTCTGTAACTTCTCTAACGTAATTGTAAGTGATTTTGGTCTTCATCATTCCATGTCGAACAACTTCGTCTTGGTAATATTCTTTTTTAGATAAGTTGAGTAGCATTTTTTCAACATTATCATCCCAAACAAGATGATTTAACCCATGTTTTTTTGCCAATCGTTGAGCATCTAATATATGTCCTCTACCAGCGTTGTAAGATGCCATTGAAAATTTTTTTCGTTGAAAATCATCGGGAATAGCTTTCCAATATTTTTCATCTGCCTTTAATTTTCTTCCTCCGCCTAAAATTTGAATTTCTGGTGGAGAATCTGGGTAAACCCCGTACGTAGGACCTGTATTTGGCATGAATTGCATCATTCCATAAGCTCCTCCAAATGAAAGAGCGTTAGGATTGAAGTGAGATTCTTGGTAGGCAACAGCAGAAATTAACCTCCAATCCCAACCAGATTCTTTCTCAGCTCGCTTAAAAGCATTGTCAAAAGGAGAAATATTAGTTTTATTAAGTGTGACATAATTTTTATGCGAAGAATTAGTCATGTGTTTTTTCTCGAAGTATTTTCTACTGATGTATTTAAAGGTTGATTTTTGCATAAAATTTTCGAGCCAATCATCTAATTTATGCTGTAATAAAGAGCTTGATTTCCGCATTCCAAATGCAATTTTTTGTTTGAAAGAGAGGGGCACATCCGTATATAGGTTTTTATAAAACTGTTTATTAACTTTAGCAACAATGTCTTCAGTTACAGTCAAATCAATAATCCCTTCCGAAACTTGCTCTATTAATTCTTCTCCACCAACGTTTCCTTCTTCGCCTTCAATTAGGATGGTGTCTCCTATTTCTTCTTGAAGATGCAAAAGGCGTTGGTAATAACTCGAGTTTTTCCAAACATGAACCTCTTTATTCGCGAGTTCATTGGGAGAATGAATTAAATTCTTTTTCCATTCAGACTCTTTCATGTTTTCCCATCCCTCAGGCTTTCTTTGTACAAGTACTTGATGTGTTTGGATAAATGGAACAGAAAAATTGACGATTCTTGATCTTTCTCTTGTTACTGTATAATTACAGGCAATAATATCACCCTCCCCGTTATTTAATTTTGGAATTAGACTATCGAGGTTGTTAACTACTTTTATCTCTAATTCTACCCCGATTTCATCAGCAAATAGCTTGAGTAATTCATATTCAAAGCCCATTTTTTTTCCTTTATAATAAAAAAATGAGGTAGTGCTATTTTCTGCAAGAACAGTTAATTTTCCTTTTTGGAGAATTTCTGGAAGATCAATTTTTGCATCTGGTCTTTTAAAAGATTTCGTTTTTTCAGGAGATTCCATCACGCATCTATTCACTATTATTAAAAATAGGAATGCCAATATTCTTAAGAATGTACGTGTAGTTTTCAAAGTTTTTTATTGATTTACTAACTGTAATTTAGTCTTTTTTCTCTAAAACCACTTCTTTTTTTTACTAAAGTAGAAGGAATGCTGAAAATTAACTAAGAATTGTTGTGTAATAATCCTTGAAAAATGGAACAGCTTCTTCCATAAATCTGTGAAATGTATTTTCGATTATTTGCTGATTATTTTTATAAACTATAGGTGCTTCATTTAACACATTCGGAAATGAAATCATTCGTGAGACACCTTCGGATGACTTTCTAAGTCCATACTCTGACGCAGAATGTTGCAACCATTCTCCTTTTTTCATTCTGTCTATAACTGACCAGAATTCCTCATTTTTTATTTCAGCACGATCGATTTGTGCATTTTCGAATTGGAGAATAAAATCATTCAACTCAATGTTGCAATACTTCTCCCAGTTATTTGCGAGTAAATGGTCAAAATATAAATCGACAGCAATGCCAGCAACTTTGGGTAAAGGTTTGTATAATTTATGAATGAGTTCTCTTACAATAGGGTGGTGATCTATATAATCATCAATTTTTCTATGCAGAATAATTCCGTTTTGAATTGGTTGAGAATAGTGAGAGAGGTCTTTTCCTTTGACGAAGTCACCAAAAATATTGGCATACATTAGTTGTGTATCGTTGTTGGAGAAGTATAAGTGTCCTAAAAAATTCATAAGACAATATAGTAAAAAAAAATCCCGGGGTTAGCCGGGATATTCAATTAATATTCGTCCTCGTTAAAGAGGAAGTCTTCTCTGGAAGGATAATCCGGCCAAATTTCTTCAATATTGTCGTAAGTTTCTCCTTCGTCCTCCAATGCTTGAAGGTTTTCAACCACCTCAAGAGGAGCTCCAGTTCTGATTGCAAAATCAACCAATTCGTCTTTTGCCGCTGGCCACGGTGCGTCTTCTAAATAAGATGCTAATTCTAAAGTCCAGTACATATACCTCTATTTAATCTGTTATTGTTGGCGCAAAAGTAATTTTAATTTGATACAAAGCAAATTTTATATCGAAAACTTTCACTTTATTGGTCATTTTTATTCGAAAAACTACATTCTAGGCTTCCAAGCTTGTTCTTTTGCATTTAAATCTTTGGTAAATTTTCTTCCTAAGACAAATAAGTAATCACTTAATCGATTGATATAAGCAAGAACAATTGGAGAAGCAGAATCAACGATGCTTAATTCTGTTACAACTCTTTCTGCGCGTCTGCAAACACAACGTGCGATTTGTGTGTAAGAGACGGTTGTGTGTCCACCGGGCAGAACAAAACTTTTCATAGGTTCCAATACTTCTTCCATTTTGTCTATCCAATTTTCTAAATTTTCAATGTCTTCATTTTTAAGTTCTGGAAGTTGCATAGTTTTCTTATGAGGGTCAGCTGCAAGGAGAGAACCTAAAGTAAATAAGCGATCTTGAATCTCAATCAATTGCTTTTTGTGTTCTTCTTTAATTTCTTGGTCACGAATAAGACCAATGTGAGAATTCAATTCATCAACTGTCCCATATGCTTCTATTCTCAAAGAATTCTTGGGGATTCTTGTTCCGCCAATTAGCTGAGTCGTTCCTTTGTCTCCTTTTTTTGTGTAAACTTTCATTTCGTTGCTTTCTCAGAAGTTAGTTTGTTCAATTCAATTCTCAATTTTCTAATTCGTTGCTGCTTGCCTTGCCTTCTAATATTGATTGCTGACTCTGTATAGAATTGATGCGTGTCTTCTAAGAATTTAAGTTGATAATTCACCCATTCTATTTCAGACATTGTCTCACCATAATTAACCATTTCTTTGCGTAGTTTTTCAGCAATAACGGTGTAGTCAGGCCTTCCTAAATAGTCGAAATCAGCATCGCACATTATTTCTTCCAATATATTTTTAGGCTCTACACTTATTTTTGTTGAATTAATCATTCCAGCAATGACGTTAATTTGTTCTTCAGAATAACCAAATTTTGGCAGTGAAGACTTCGCCATTTGAATACCAAAATCTTCATTGTCTTCAAATTGAATGACAAATCCTGCATCATGAAAAAGTGCAGCTGTTCTCAGAAGATACGTGTTTTCTTTATCAATCCCTTCTAGTTTCGCATATCGAATTATTGCTTTTTCTACATTAATTGTATGATGAATGTCGTGGTACAACAGGTCATCAGGGAGCAATGATTTTAAACGATTGAGAATTTGCATTTTCGCATGTTTGAAATCGATGGGTGAGAGCCCACATAAGATTCTTAAATCAGTACTTGGGAAACCTCCTTCTCCGTACATTGCATGTTTTTCTATGATACTATTTAGATAAAACATCTCAATGCTTCCTCCTCTTTTTTGAATATCGATCTCTCCACGTGGAGTTGTGTTGAAATAACTATCAATTTCTTTAAAAATGGGTTTTGTAATTGTAATGGAGCCATTTTTTGTGTTTGCTTCTGCTCTAGAGGCAATATTAACGGTGTCTCCCCATACGTCAAAGCTGAATTTTGAAGAGCCAATAATTCCTGCAACTAAAGGCCCCATGTGCAGTCCAATCCTAATTTCCCAAAAATCTTTTTGCATGGCAATGGCCGTTTCTTGCTCTGTTTGAATGTAGTTTCTAATCTCGATTGCTGCAAGACAAGCTCTGACTGCTGGTAGAGGATGATGCTCTGTTACACCCGCCAACGCCATATAAGCATCTCCAATGGTTTTTATTTTCTCTAACTCATACTTATGGGTGATTTCATCAAATTTTGTGAAATATTTCTCCAATTGTTGAATGAGATTCAACGGTTTAAGTGATTTTGCTTTGAGTGAAAAATCAACAAAGTCTGTAAACAATACAACTCCTTGTTCTACCTTTTTAGGAGCAAACTTTCCTGTTTCAGAAAACTCTTCAAGAACTGCTGTTGGAAAAATGTTATTCAATAATTGCCCAATTCTTTTGTCTTTAAAGTAGAGTGATTTAAAGACTTCTATTTTACTTCGAATTAAATTGGGATTTAATGGGTAAGTAATACAATCAACAGCGCCTTGATGCATACCACTAACAATTTTTTCTCCTGTAGCATCTTCTTTGGCAACAACGATGATGTAACTGTTACTCAAAAGAGAGTTATCTTTAATGGACTTGATAGAACGAAGTCCTTCGGTTGAGTCTTCGATATTGATGATGTAAATCCCAATTTCCTTCCTTTTAATAATAGGTATCGCAGCCTCAACTGAAGATACTGTAAGCACGTTATTACCTCTTCCCGAAAGAATGTCCTTGATGTTTGTTCTTATGTTTACATCTTCATCTATGATTAGTATGTTGATAAATCTTTCCATTAAGCTAACTCGTCTATATCAAATGAAACCCCTGTTAATGTTGCTAATTTTTGTATCACTCTATCTACGACAGAATCAGGGCAAGATGCTCCAGAAGTAATGATAATTTTTAAATGATCTTTTTCAGGAATGAATTCATTGTGAATTACAACTTGCTTAGAGTAAATGTCAAAGACATGAACTTCATCCTTCGATTTTATTTCGTTTTCGTTACGAATGAAGAAGGTGTTAAATTTAGGTTCTAATAACTCAACTAAATGAGTCGTGTTACTGCTATTGTAACCACCGACAACGATTGCAATATCTGCTTCATTCTTCAGTAGTTCTAAAGTCGCCGATTGATTATCATTGGTAGCGTAACACAAAGTGTCTCTGGTGTCTGCAAAATGTTCGGAGAGGTTTACTTCTCCAAAAGCAGATACCATCGTTTCTTTCAAAAAATCTGCAATGTCTTGAGTTTCTGAAGCTAACATAGTCGTTTGGTTGACGACTCCTATCTTTTTAAGATGTGTGTTGGGGTCAAAACCTTCCGATAATTTGTCTTTAAAAGCAGCTAAAAACTGATCAATTGTTGTTTTGCCTAAAATATAGTTTGCCACGTTTTTGGCTTCTTCAATGTCTTTAACAATAAGAGAAGGAGAGTTTACTTGACTGTGAGAAAATGTTGCTCGAGTCTCTTCATGCTTGTGCTTGCCATGAATGATGATGGTATGATCACTTTCTCCCAGTTTCGCAGAACGGTTCCATACTTTTTCTACGAAAGGGCAGGTAGTATTGTATTTTTGGACGTCTAAGCCTTTAGAACGAATAATTGCTTCGGTTTCTATGGTTGTTCCAAAAGCAGGAATAATAACAATGTCTTCGTTAGTTATTTCATCCCAAGGAATTAGTTGAGAGCCATCTGTATCTTGAATAAACCGAACGCCCATACTTTGCAAATCAGCATTGACATCAGGATTGTGAATCATTTGACTGATTAAAAAAATACGTTTGTCAGGATTATCATTAATTGCTGCATATGATTTCTCAATCGCATTCTCTACGCCATAGCAAAAACCAAAATGACGGCTGATGATAAAATCAATGTTTCCTAATTGCACTAAAGAAGGGGAGAAGTCTTTCTTTCGAGGGTCCTCAAGCTTTCTTTTCGCTTTTACCTTACTGATAATTGGCGAACGATAATAAATAGGAATGTCGAATTTTTTCATTAATTCAAATCTAATGAAAACTTTTTCTATAAACGAAAAAAGCCGCCTTGATTACTCAAGACGGCTTGTTATTTAACGATTCTTAATAAAAGAATATCTGCTGATCTTTATCATGCTTGACCTTGTAAGAGAACTGCAAGTCTTTATTCGCTTTAGGTTTTAAATTGAACTCCCATTCAATTAAGCCTGTTCTCTTGTCAAGTTTTCCTTTGCTTAAGCCTAATGTTTCAATTTCAATGTCTGCATTTTGCGTAATTGGAACTTGATCTTGCACAACTAACTTAATTGTTCTTGACTTTAAGTTCTTAACTTGAATAGAGTAAGCAAA
>JAJRQP010000164.1 GCA_024280195.1 Bacteroidota bacterium
TATACGATGGGATTGAATCAGCACTACCATGATATTTTTGATACGTATGAGGAATTGAGTTTTGCAGAATATGCAGATATTACGAAGTTGCTGATTGAGTTTGTGAAGAGGTTGTAATGGTTTTCACTTTTACATTCTGAATTGAATGTTTTACATTTTTTGTATCGCCAAGACCACAGGAATCTTTCTCCTTTGGTTGTTTTTCTTTTTCCTTAATGAAAAAG
This sequence comes from Bacteroidota bacterium, assembly GCA_024280195.1. Classification (GTDB taxonomy): domain Bacteria; phylum Bacteroidota; class Bacteroidia; order Flavobacteriales_D; family Crocinitomicaceae; genus UBA4466. The sequence goes on from JAJRQP010000164.1 coordinate 225, forward strand.
AAACAAAAAATCAAGTGATTTTCGATGCTTCTGCGCACTCTGCAAATAATCTAAAACGCATCAAAAGTAGTGGTTGGAGCAACCAAAGGACAAGCCCCTTTTGAACGTTTTCACGATTTTTTGCATTCATTGCCTTTGCACATGCCCGCCGAAAGCCACAGGCCTTTACGCTTTTTTAGATTTTGCTTCGATGAAATTATTTCATTCTCAACCACCCAAGTGTTCTTTTATTCTCAATCATCCAGTGATTCGATTCTTTCGTCAATTGAAACTTTTCTCTAGTAGAGGAAAATGGTCCAGCATTTTGTTGAATAATTTCGATTTCATCATTAATTACAGAAGCGATAATAGCAACATGTCCATATGAATTGAAAGTTGTTGCACCAGAGACGATTAAGTCTCCTTCTTGCGGTTTAGATTTACTTGGATTAGTGAATTGCAATAAGTTTCGTTGTGTATTTAGCTTACCGTCAGTAATATTAGTATCGAAAAAAGTAAAAGCATGCCCATAAGAATCGGGCATCTTGTGGTTATAGTTTTTATAATAATAACGTTTCACAAATTCAACGCATTGATATTCTAGTCCAATATTATAGCCATCAATTGTATTTCTTGATTGAACATTATTTACCCCTCCATTGTAATAAACATTAATATGATTTAGGCTATCAATTGCTTCTCCAATAGTATGAGTTGGGTTAAAATCTCCTTTTTTATTCATGAAAAAGACAATCCCTAAAACAGAAAAAATGAGAATTAATATGAAGGCAATTTTCTTTTTCACTTTTACAGTCAAAATTTAACATTTTCCATTCTCTTCAAAATCCTCTCCGCCCAAATCGAATGCGTTAACTTATTCGGGTGGCTATCATACGGCATATTGTTGTACTTCTTTAAGTTTAAATCAACAGCAATGTCAATGGTTTCAATTCCCATTTTTTCAAATTCTTTTAGTGTTGCTTTTGTATCTTCTGATTTTGTAATTCCGGTGATAATGAACTCAATGTTATTCTCTTTGCAAAGTTGTTGCATTTGTTGAGCTAAGAAAAAAGTAATTTCTTTTTTTGCGATAGCATTGTCTTTCCGAAGGTCAGATTGTGATTGTAAATAGTTTACGCTTGCTAAATAGGAGCGAAGTGGCCAGTGCTTATATAAGTCGTTCCATTCGCAATATTCAATTGAAAATTCTCCATTTTTCTCCAACACAAATGGAATTCTACTTGATTGCATGATTTCTTTGACCTCTGCACTTGATCGTTCAAAGCCTATCTTAAGATTCTCCCGATAGAAAGGAGTTAAGGCATTTCGCATGTCGTGAAAATCTGCGTAGTTGAGAATAATGATGTTTGGAATGTCATTCTCCACAATCATTTTTTGTAATTGCAAGTAACTTTGAATGGTTCCAAAACCAGGAACTCCAAAATTCTTCACTTTCGAGTTTGGGAGTTCTTTTTGAATTAATGCAGGGAGATTTTCATTGTCATTGACTCCCATTCCGTAGGTGTAAGAGCAGCCTAAAAAATAGATTTTATTCTCTGCAGAATCTGAAAACGAAAAAGGAATTGATCTTAGTGAATCTTGGGTATGTGTAACTGAATAATTGAGGCCTTTGTTCATTGTGACCTCAAAAATGCCTGGACTCAATGAAAATCCAAGGTTGGCATCTGGAGAAAGGCAGTAACTCGGAGATGAGGTAATGCTATAATCGACAGGGGTGTATTTTCTATAACCAAGAATAAGTAAGGCAACCTCAAAACAGATGGGAATGAGGATAATATAGTACAGCCATTTTGTTTTAGTCACGGTCTTAAATTATATGACTAAAATAGTAATTGTTATTGACTATGTTTTACTGATGATTAAATAGAACAACTATCTCCACCTTCTCTCATCCCAAATTTCTTTAGAATTTTTTCCATCATACACCAATTTGTTAAACTAGATTGGAGAAGGTTAACGCCTACAAATAGCGTGAAAAATAACCAACGCTCATCAAAAAAGTGTGCTAAGAGAACTGAAATAATAATAAAACTTCCTGCGATTAATTTAATTGCGCTATTGATTGTCATAATTGTATGATTTAAGTGATAAAGGTAGTGTAACAAGATTAATTGGTTTGTAACAAAAGATACATTGCATATCTAGCAAGGAATACTTATTCTAAACGTTGTTCCAACACCGACTTCTGATTCTAAAACAACAACACTTCCTTTGTGGTATTCTTTTACGATTCTCTTAACCAAAGAAAGTCCTAATCCCCAACCTCTCGATTTGGTAGAAAAACCTGGTTCAAAGATGGTTTTAGTTTGATTAGAAGGGATGCCTTTTCCATTGTCTTTGATGTCGATATACACCCAATCTTCCGATTTAATGACTTCGACATTCAACTTTCCAACGCCTTCCATTGCATCAACTGCATTCTTGCAAATGTTTTCTACGACCCATTCAATCAGTGAGGCATTGTGTTTTGCCAACGCATAAGGATCAATGTTCATTTCAACGTCGACCTTATCAGAAATTCTTGGGCGCAAATAAGTAACAATGTTCTCAACAGTTGCTCCTAAATTTTCTGAATCTAATTTAGCTCCAGAACCAATTTTAGAAAAACGATCAGTTACTTTTTCTAATCGGTCAACATCTTTTTGCATTTCTACCGTAATTGAAGCATCGACTCCTTGTGTTTCGAGTAGTTGCACCCAAGCCATCAACGAAGAAAGAGGAGTTCCTAGTTGATGCGCGGTTTCTTTTGCCATTCCTGCCCAAACTTGGTTTTGCTCTGCTTTTCTGAAGGTACTAAAAATAAGATAACCAATTAACGCAAAGAGACCAATCACAATAAACTGGATGTATGGAAAGTATTGCAATTGCTTTAACTCTGCACTATCATCAAAATAGAGTGTGTTAGTTGTTCCGTTGTTGAAATCAATTTCAATGGGTGTATTCGCTAGTTTCAATCGATTAATAATTTCTTTTTTATTTCCTTCATTGATTTCGTATTCTGTAATGTTGTAATCAATGATTTTCTCTGTTTCTGAGTCAACCAATAAAACAGGGACCAGTCCTTCGTTGTTAATTAAATCGCTGTTGAATGTAGTGATTAATGAGTCACGTTCTGCTTCTAATTTTTTAATTGCCTCCGTATCGTCGTAGAAGTAGGTCATAAAAAGACCTTTGTAGATTTCAATGGTAAAAGACGGGTTTTTTTGCTCCCAATTTTCTGCAAGAATCAGCAAAGAATCATTGAACATTTTTTGCAGTTCTTCATTACTTAATTCTGGATATGCAATTCGAATATCACTGGTGTCAAAACCTAAATTGATGTTGCCAGAAACTTTTTTGTTGTTGTCTAGAAGAATAACAGGGATGTCTTTATTCTCATTTATGATTCTCAGTGGAAAATCATAATTCATGTTCATATTTAAGGGAGTGATTTTAGAAACTTCGGTCGTTGCATCTATCCACAACTCCATTTTTTCTCTTTCTCGATCTCTTAATTGGGAGAAGGTATTGTTGGTCAACTGAACGAGTTCAACTTTCTTTTTAATGGCGCTTGCCCATTGTTGCGCACGTTCTTTTTCTCTTTCTCCAACCTTAGAAACAATTTTATTGGAAACAAATAGCGATGCACCGACGACGAGCAGTGCGAAAATTGTTAGGGCAACCTTCCATTTCTGTTTCTTAGAGTATAAATTCATTTGAGCAATTATAGTTTTCTAAGTTAACGAGAAAAAATAAAGATTCGTTTATCAAAAGCTAAAAATAAGTTGTTTTAAATATTATTGTCATTTTAATTGGACCCACTTTTTTTGGCAATGAAATGACTAGAATTTCAATATTTTCATCTCTACCTTGAGTCATCATTAAACTAATCTTAACGCCTTTTCTACTTTCTCACAAATTAAATGGTGGTCATAAACTTCAGCCATTTTCATTAAGTCAGAAGAATTATAGCGGATGTTTTTAGCACAAATTTCATCCAATTTATGGGCTAATGATTGTGCATTTTGCGTTTCAAAAAGAAGTCCTCCTTTACCATTTGCAAGAAGTTCTGGAGTACCACCAGCGTTGCTTCCAAGGACAGGTGTGCCTGACGCCAATGATTCTATCGTCACCATTCCAAAGGTCTCTGCTTTGGTTGCCATCACCATCCAATCAATTGCTTTGAAGAACGTTAACGTGTCTTCTCTATAAGGTTTGAGAAAAACACGATTCTTAAATTCATCTTGCTCAATGATTTTTTTCATCTGGTCAAAATATTCATTGCCTTCGTTAATGGTTGGTTCTCCTAATAACACCACATTAAAATTCTTCGATTGGCATTTTTTCATTGCTTCTAGCAAAAGAAGTTGTCCTTTTTGAATATCAAAACGACCAATTATTCCGAATGTTAGCACTTGTTGTGGAATGCCCAATTTTGCTCTCAGTTCTTCTTTTGTTTCTTCTGTTTTAAACTCGCTTAAATCTAATGCAGAAGGAATTACAACGATTTCATTCTTGAACTTTGTCATTTCTCGCACTTGATTTGCCAGCCAATTCAATGGTGGAACCCATAAATCAAGATATTTGTAACGCAAAGTATGCATGGGGTTCGTTTTCTTAACGCCCAATTGCATCGCCATAAAATAGGAGGTGTGAATTTTTGACTTCAATTGATGCTTGACACTTGCCATAATACTCATGTCCTCATTCGAACGAATAATCAGATGTGAAATACTATTTTTTTTCAGAATTTGAACGAGAATTTCCGCTTTCTTGAAATCGTAGTATTTTTTTTGCTTTTCAATAGTGATAATCGACAAGTTTCTTTCTCTTGCCCCTTTTTCTAGTGGAGAATTAGCAACACAGAGAACGAACACAGCGTGTCCTCTTTCTTGCATCCATTTGGCATCTCTTAGATGATTCATTTCTAAACCACCCCAACTTGTTGAACTACAGAAGTAAGCTAATTTCATATCTCTTGTAAAATTAAGAGTATCTTTGCACCAAACAAATTTATAACAATGTTCAAAAATCCTTGGGTCGTATTTATTGGCTTATCTACCATTTTAGCAATCGTATTCTTTGTGTTTCCAATCAACTTATTTGACGGAGTTATTGTGTATAAAAGTGGTTTGCAAGAAATGAATGTTGAACGTCCGTTGAGTTTGTCCTATTTTATTGGTTTGGGATTTGAAGAATCAGATATGGCTGGAGTTGAAGAATTTTACTTAACCCTAAAAGGAAAAGTAATGGCCGCAATTTTTATTCTCGGCTTTCCTGCAATGTTGGCTTATAAGGTTCATTTGAAGAAATAAGTCACTCTGTAACCTCAGTCACAAATTCTCCCGTAACCAAAAACTACCTTTACCGTCTAAAGAAAAATTATGTTTGGAAAATTATTTAAGAAGACAGATTATAAGAAATTGCTCAACGAAGACGGAGCTGTAATCATTGATGTACGTTCTCCGCAAGAATTCGCAAGTGGATCAGTACCAGGTTCAGAAAATATTCCTTTGGGAAGCATCCCTGGAAAAACAAAGAAAATCAAGAGTTTAGGAGTTCCTGTTATTTGCGTTTGTGCATCTGGTATGCGTTCTGGAGGAGCAAAAGCTCAATTGGCTGCAGTTGGTGTTGACGCTTACAACGGTGGGGCTTGGACAAAGATGTTAAAACACGTAGATTAGTATCTTAATACAACCTCATGAGCAGCGCATTAGACACCTTTATTAATTCTTACTCAAGCTATTCGAAATACTTGTGGAACACAATTACTCATCCTTTTGATGGGCTAAATTATTTTACCTTATTGATTGTTGTTTCGTTAGTTGCTTGGTCGATAGAATTTCTAATGCCTTGGAGAAAAGAGCAAAAAATAATTCGTAAAGATTTTTGGCTGGATGCATTTTACATGTTTTTCAATTTCTACATCTTTAACTTGTTGATTTTTGTTGCTCTGTCAAATACCTCTGCAAAATTGTTTGGTAATGCAATGGGGTTTATTGGGCTTCCAACCGATCATGTTTTTGACATGACGGTACTTCCTCAATGGGTTCAATTTGTTGTTTATTTCTTGATTTACGACTTCGTTTCGTGGTCAGTTCATAATTTACTGCATAGAATCCCATTCTTATGGAGGTTTCATAAATTACATCATTCTGTTACAGAAATGGGATTTGCTGCACATCTACGGTATCATTTTGTGGAGAATTTCTTGTATAAATCAGCAATTTATATCAGTGTCGCTTATTTGCTCAATTTCAAAATAGAGTATGTGTTCTTTATGCACGCAGGAGCAATTCTTATAGGTCACCTAAATCACACCAATGTTGGTTGGGATTACGGACCATTAAAATACATCCTCAACAATCCAAAGATGCACATTTGGCATCACGCGAAAGATTTACCCGAATCACATCCTTTCGGAATGAATTTTGGAATTTCGTTAAGCATTTGGGATTACCTTTTTACAACCAATTACATTCCTTATGATGGACGAGATATTGAACTAGGATTTGAGAATGTAGAAGAATATCCAAGCAATTTCTTTCAACAACAAGTTGAACCTTTTATCGAATCAAAAAAGTCAGAATAAGTTTTCTACTTAACTCAAAAGATTATGCAAAAATATTTACGATTAGCTGCGATTGCTAGTTTAACATTAGGATTAGCACCATTTACTCCTGAACCTCATATCTGGAAACAATTTCAAAACTTGCGATTAGGTAGACCAATGGCGGCTATGGATTGGATTGATGTAGTAATGCATGGAGCACCATGGGTGTTTTTAATTATCGTATTGGTTTCGATGGCAAAGGAGAAGATGGCAAAGAAATAGTAGTATAATGTGTGTGGTGGCAGTCGCGACTGCCCACTACACACATTAGTATTACATCAATAAATTTTTCATGGAAACTTTCTCGCCAATCAACACATTCAATTCTTGAATTGAAACACGTTCTTGCAACATTGTATCTCTGTCACGTATTGTAACCGTATCATCTTCTAATGTTTGATGATCTACCATGACGCAGTATGGAGTTCCAATTGCATCTTGTCTTCTGTATCTTTTTCCAGGAGAA
>JAJRQP010000165.1 GCA_024280195.1 Bacteroidota bacterium
TCAGGCTGCCAAAGATGCAGGTATTGTTATTATGAATGAAATTGGCGTTGACCCAGGTTTAGACCATATGAGCGCCATGAAAGTCATCGATGAAATTCAAAATAAAGGAGGAAAACTCATTGGTTTTGAATCATTCACAGGTGGTTTAATTGCTCCTGATTCAGACAACAACCCTTGGAATTACATACTCACATGGAACCCTAGGAACGTTGTTCTAGCTGGACAAGGAGGTGCTGCAAAATTTATTCAAGAAGGAAAATATAAATACATTCCTTACAATCGATTGTTTAGAAGAACTGAAATCATTGAAATTGATGGTTTCGGTAAGTTTGAAGGATATGCTAATAGAAACTCCCTTTCTTACCGAGAAACTTATGGCTTAGAGGGTATCCCAACAATATACCGGGGAACCTTAAGAAGAAAAGGTTTCTCAAAAGCATGGAATGTGTTTGTGCAAATGGGAGCTACCGATGATTCTTTTACTTTGGAGGACAGTAAGAATATGACCAAAAGAGATTTTATTAACTCTTTTTTACCTTATCACCCAACTGACTCTGTTGAATTGAAATTGCGCTACAAAATGAAAATTGATCAAGATGATGCCATTTGGGACAAGCTTGTTTGGTTGGGTATTTTTGAAGACGAAGGTTTTGATTTGGACGGTGATGTAACTCCAGCACAATATTTACAAAAAATCATTGAAGAAAAATGGGTTCTTGACCCAGAAGACAAAGATATGCTCGTAATGTGGCATAAATTCAACTACATTCTCAATGGAACCGAACATGAAATCACTTCTCACATGATTAACATTGGAGAAGACCAAGTCTATACTTCTATGTCAAATACCGTTGGTTTACCTGCCGCAATTTGTGGTAAAATGATTCTGAATGATGTCATTAAAGCGAAAGGTGTAACATTGCCAACAAATGAGAATATTTACTTGCCTATTCTAAAAGAATTGGATGAATACGGAATTAGCTTCATCGAAAAAGAAACAGTGATTGATGCTAAAAAACGAATGATTTAGGGAGACGTTGACTCTTGTTAAGAAGACAGGATTAAGAAGATAGAAGTTAAGTAGCGTGGTACGAGCCAACTTATTCTTAACTCCTGTCTTCTTAACTTCTATTCCTTAAATCATTAAAACATTAGTTCCCTAAATCATTATTTACGTACCTTTGCATTTAAATTCTATCATTTCAGAATGAAAAAAGACAAATACACAGTAACGGCCGCCCTACCCTACGCTAACGGCCCCCTTCATTTAGGACACATAGCAGGAGTTTACCTTCCTTCAGATATTTTTGTGAGATTTCTCAGAATGAATCACCATGATGTCGCGTTTATTTGCGGAAGCGATGAGCATGGTGCTGCAATTACTTTGCGCGCAAAAAAAGAAGGCACAACACCTCAAGAAATCGTTGACAAGTACAACGGAATAATTGGAAAAGCCTTTAATGATTTTAACATTTCCTTCGATATTTTTCATAGAACATCTTCGCCAATTCATCACGAAACTGCGCAAGAATTTTTCAAAGTACTGGAAAGTAAAGATCATTTTACGAAAGAAACAAGCGAACAATATTACGATGAGGATTACAATCAATTCTTAGCGGATAGATATATTACCGGAACTTGCCCTAAATGTCAAAGCGAAAATGCTTATGGCGATCAATGCGAGAAATGTGGGTCAGATTTAAGTCCAACAGAGTTAATCAACCCAACATCAACATTAAGTGGAAAAACTCCAGTGATGAAAACAACTTCTCACTGGTACTTACCCATGCAGCGTCACGAAGAATGGCTGACTAAATGGATTAAAGAAGGAAATCTGGACGGTGTTCAACAACACGACCCTAAAAAATGGAGAAATCAAGTCACAGGGCAATGCATGTCGTGGATTGACAACGGATTGCGACCAAGAGCAATGACCAGAGACCTTGACTGGGGAGTCAAAGTTCCTGTAGAAGGTGGTGATGGAAAAGTACTATACGTTTGGCTAGACGCTCCAATTGGTTACATTTCTGCAACTAAGCAATGGGCATTAGACAACAATAAAGACTGGAAAGATTACTGGACAGGTGATAGAAAGCTCGTTCATTTTATAGGCAAGGACAATATTGTTTTTCATGCTATCATCTTCCCTATTCTTCTTAAAACACATGAAGATTTAATTCTTCCTGATAATGTCCCAGCTTATGAATTCTTAAACCTAGAAGGTGATAAGTTTTCAACTTCAAGAAATTGGGCAGTTTGGTTGCACGAGTATATTGAGACGTATCCTGAGAAAATTGATGAATTAAAATACGTTTTAACATCTATTGCTCCAGAAACCAAAGACAGCGAGTTTACGTGGAAAGAATACCAAGTTAGAATCAATTCAGAACTAGCAGATATATTAGGAAACTTTGTCAACCGTGCTTTGGTTCTTACGCAAAAGTACTATGACGGAGTTGTTCCAGAATTAGGAACATTAACCGAATTTGATAAAAGTGTACTAGCACAAATGGAAGAAATTCCAGCTAAAATATCCAAATTAGTTTACGATTATAAGTTGCGAGAAGCTCAGGCAGAAGCAATGAATCTTGCTCGACTTGGAAATAAGTATTTAGCAGATACTGAACCTTGGAAACTGATTAAAACAGATGAGAATCGTGTGGAAACAATCATGAACATTGCTTTGCAAATCACCGCGAATTTAAGCATCGTTCTTCAACCATTCTTGCCAAATACTGCTGATAAATTATCTGAATTTCTTGATTTTAAATCAACAGATTGGGATGTTGCAGGTTCTTCTAACTTAATTCTAGCAGGACATACTACAAAAAAACCATCTATTCTTTTTCAAAAAATTGAAGATGAAATGGTCGAAAAAGAAGTTGCAAAACTAGAAGCATCGAAAGTGGTGGAAGCAAATCACGAAGCACAAAAAGAAACTGTTGAGTGTGATGACTTCATGAAAATGGATATCCGAACAGGAATAATCTTAGAAGCTGAAAAAGTAAAGAAGGCAAAAAAACTTCTGCAACTTATCGTTGATACAGGTCTTGATAAAAGAACAATCGTTTCTGGAATTGCTGAGTACTATTCTCCTGAAGAAATCATAGGGAAGAAAGTCAGTGTTTTAATGAATCTTGCTCCCCGAAAAATTAGAGGAGTAGAATCTCAAGGAATGATACTTATGGCAGAAAATGCAAAAGGTGAACTGAGCTTTGTTGTTCCAGAGAAAGAATTTGAGGCCGGTTGCGAAGTGAGGTAATGAGCTAATTGATTTAAAATAAACATTATTCTAAGTTTTTTTTCAGAAAAGAAAATGATTACTCATTCCTAAGCATGTAATCTGTTCTTTTCTGACATAAATCCTGTTCTAAAACAATAATTAAGTGTATCTTTGTCGTGACAATAACTCTTTTAATAGATAATTGTTAACCTTTAACCTAATTTTTACACTAATTCAAAAAACACGATTATGAAACAATTTACAACAAAAATCTCTATTCTTTTAGGGACATGTCTTTTTGCATTTTTTACAACTGGACAAACAAACACTTTTAACTATAGTGGTGCAACACAAACATATGTTGTTCCAGCTGGAGTAGCAAAAATACAGATAACTGCTGTTGGTGCTGCCGGAGGAACCGGAATTAATGCATCTTCTGGAAATGGAGGAAGCGGCGCAAGTATGCAAGGTGTTTTTGATGTAACACCAGGACAAGTTCTCTCTGTACTTGTCGGAGGTAAAGGTTTTGATGGCGCCAACTATGTTGGTGGTGGTGGTGGTGGAAGTTTCGTTTGGGGAACTTCAACAAGCGCACTTTTAATCGCAGCCGGTGGTGGTGGTGGTGGTGGTGCTACAGATGATGGAACGACTTTCATAGATGGAACTAATGCAACAACTACAGAAAATGCATCTAATGGTAATGGGCTTAGTGATGGTGCAGGTTTCTCAGGTAACGGGGGAGCTATTCCTACATCTTTACCAAATGGAGATTATGCATCAGGAGGAGCTGGATGGAATTCAAACGGTAATGATGGAACAACATATGGATGTGCGACAAACTCAACAGGTGGTGAAACACCTCTATCAGGTGGTGCAGGTGGTATTGGTGGCGGTAGTACTAATCCTACTGGTGGATTTGGTGGCGGTGGCGGCGGTAACGGCAGATGTGAAGCTGTTGGCGGCGGTGGCGGCGGTGGCTATAGTGGTGGTGGTCCTGGAGGCGAAGTTATCTCTGGAGACTACAACGGTGGCGGAGGCGGAGGTTCCTTTAACATTGGCGCTCTTCAAGTTAATTTAACGAGTATAGGTAATGACAATGGTGTCGTTACAATCTCTGCTGTTGCATTTGTTGGTATCAATGAAATTGACGCAATTCAAGTAGTATTGTTCCCTAACCCAACTAATGGGAAAGTTACAATTACAGCTAGTGAATCCATTAAAAAAATAGAAATTGTTAATGTTACTGGAAAAGTTGTAGCAATCTATTCTACAACGAATTCAATTGATCTTTCACAATTGAAAAATGGAGTTTACATGGCAAAAATTACAACTGTCAATAACAAAATGTCTATTAAAAGAATTGTTAAAAAATAAAACATCTTTTAGATTAAGCTTAATGCCTGTTTCACAAATTGAAACAGGCATTTTTTTGCTATATTAATAGCCAAATGACAACTGACTTATCCAAACAACAACTACTTAAAGAATTTGAATCTTCAGAATTCATTCTCAAAACACAACAACAAATTGCTAAAGATTTAGGTCAATTCTCTATTGAATTTGAAAATGATTTTTTGACATTTGCCCTTTTATACGATGCTATTCTCTTAGAGTTAGAGAACAAACTTGCTGAGTTAATGAAGTTGAGTGAGCAAACATTCATGCAGTATTTACATCAAGTAGATTTGCCTGAAAAAGAATTTCTTAACTTGTTAAGTGACTCTAATTTCTTGCCTAAAATCAGTGAACTAATTCTTCGAAGAGAAGCATATAAAGTCTATTTAAGGGCAAAATATTAGACTATTATTAGAAATATGATAAACCGAAGTTTTCCAAAGAAAGAACTTCATTCTTAATCTTTCATTTATAATTTTTCATTTTTTCTGCGTAATTCGATTGCTAACCGTCCAAAAGTTATAAATTTGTTTTTACACAATTAGTGCACACTAAAATGGATAAAGTAACATACGTTGGAAATGCAGATGTTAATGCAATTGACAACTTGTACGAAATGTACCTAAAAGACCCAAACAATGTTGATATTGGGTGGCAAAAATTCTTTGAAGGTTTCGACTTTGCTCGAACAAGCTTTGAAGATGGCGGAGGAGTTCCTGAAAATTTCCAAAAAGAGTTTAAGGTCATTAATTTAATTGATGGTTATAGAAATCGAGGACATCTTTTCACACACACAAACCCGGTTAGGGATCGTAGAACATATTCACCTTCTCTATCAATTGAAAACTTCGGATTAACCGAAGCTGATTTGGACACCGTTTTTCAAGCTGGAGAAGACATAGGAATTGGACCAGCTTCATTGCGTGCAATTGTGCAAGATTTAGAAGAAACATATTGCCAATCCATTGGAATCGAGTACATGTATATGCGTGAACCCGACCACATTGCTTGGTTCAAAAGTTCAATCGAATTAAAAAATAGACCTCAATACGATAAGAAAAGAAAGTTGGAGATTTATGAGAAATTAAATCATGCAACAGGATTCGAATCATTTTTAGGTCGTAAGTTCGTTGGACAGAAAAGATTCTCTATTGAAGGATTAGAAGCATTGATTCCGGCATTAGACGCATTGGTTCAGAAAGGAGCAGATTCTGGTGTTGAGCATTTCGTAGTTGGAATGGCACACCGCGGTCGATTAAACACCCTAACTAACATCTTCGAAAAAAGACCAAAAGATATTTTGGCGGAATTTGAAGGGAAAGAATTTGATGTTGACGAGCGTTTCGATGGTGATGTAAAATACCACCAAGGATTCACCTCTCGTGTAAAATCGAAGAATGGAAAAGATATTGTTTTAACACTCTCCCCAAATCCTTCTCACTTAGAAGCTGTTAATCCCGTTGTGGAAGGAATAGCTAGAGCAAAGGTTGATCTAAAACTAGATGGAGATATAAAGAAAGTTTGTCCTATACTAATTCACGGTGATGCTGCAATTGCAGGTCAGGGAATTATGTATGAGATTGTGCAAATGGCTCAACTCGATGGTTACAAAACTGGTGGAACCATTCACATTGTAACCAACAATCAAGTTGGGTTTACAACGAATTATTTGGATGGACGTTCCTCAACTTATTGCACAGACGTTGCCAAAACAACACTTTGCCCAGTATTCCACGTAAATGGAGACGACATCGAAGCAATTGTGCAAGTGATGGAGATGGCGATGGAATACCGTCAACATTTTAATAGCGACATCTTTATTGATATTTTAGGTTATAGAAAGTACGGGCACAATGAAGGTGATGAACCTAAATTTACTCAACCGAATTTATACAGTCTTATTGCTAAGCATCCAAATCCTAGAGATATCTACTTCAAACAATTGGAGAAAGAAGGGATAATGACAAAAGCGGATGCAAAGAAAATGACTGATTCTTTCAATGAGTTTTTGGAAGCTGAATTAGCTGAATCTAGAGAACAGCAAATGGCGATGGTTCATGATTTCTTAAGTGATACTTGGAGTGATTTCCGTCACGGAACAGATAAAGATTTTGAAAAATCTCCTACAACAGGAGTATCTAAAAAGAAATTACTTTCTCTTGGAGAAAAACTATCAACTCTGCCTGAAGGAAAGAAGTATTTCCGTAAAATTTCAAAAATATTTAAGGATAGAGCAAATCAAATCAAAGAAGACCGATTGGATTGGGGTTCTGCAGAAATGTTGGCTTATGCAACATTGCTAGATGAAGGACATCCTGTTCGTATTTCTGGACAAGATGTTGAAAGGGGAACATTCTCTCACCGTCATGCAGTTGTAAAAACTGAAGACACAGAAGAGGAAATCATTACATTGAACAACCTTTCTGACACGCAAGCTCCCTTCTCTATTTACAACTCATTCTTGTCAGAATATGGCGTTTTAGGATATGAATATGGTTACTCACTTGCTAGCCCAAATGGTTTAACAATTTGGGAGGCACAGTTTGGAGACTTCTACAACGGAGCGCAAATAATGGTCGATCAATTCATTACAGCTGGTGAAGATAAATGGTCAACGCAAAGTGGTTTGGTAATGTTGTTACCTCACGGATACGAAGGTCAAGGGGCAGAACATTCTTCAGGAAGAATGGAACGTTTCTTACAACAATGTGCCGATTTAAACATTCAAATTTGTAACACATCAACACCTGCTAATCATTTTCACTTGTTGAGAAGACAAATGAAGCGTGATTTTAGAAAACCATTGGTTGTATTCTCTCCTAAAATGTTATTGCGTTATCCAAAAGCAGTTTCTTCGCTTGACGAGATGGCAAAAGGCAGCTTCCAAGAAGTGATTGATGATGCAACTGCAAAAGTAGCAAACATTGACACCGTTGTTTTTACCTCCGGTAAATTCTGGTATGAAGCTAAAGAAAAAGCAGAAGAATTAGGTGCAGATAACATGGCATTTGTCCGTGTAGAACAATTGTATCCTCTTCCAAAAATACAAATCGATGCTATTCTGAAGAAATACAAGAATGCAAAGAATATTATTTGGGCACAAGAAGAGCCTGCTAACATGGGAGCATGGAGATATATGGCAATGGCATTAAGAGAATTAAACCTCATCGGTATTTCTCGTTATGCATCGGCTGCATCGGCTGAAGGTTCACATGATTTACACAAGAGAAGATTAGAACGTTTGTTTAACGAACTGTTTGCATACGCAAAAGTAAAAGCTTAATAAAAGATATAATACAGAAAGAATATGTCAGTATTAGAAATGAAAGTACCAAGTCCAGGAGAGTCAATCTCAGAAGTTGAAATCGCTCAATGGCTTGTAGAA
>JAJRQP010000166.1 GCA_024280195.1 Bacteroidota bacterium
ATTTACCCAATCAATCGGCATCCTATTATTTTGCAGCAATCGTTTATAAGTACAAAGCAGAAAACGCAAGAAATAGTCGTGGAGAATATTTGCACTTAAGAAAAGCAATCGGTTACGCCGTTCAGTTTGAAGAATTAAAAGATGAAGAATTGCAAAACAAAGTGCATTGGCTACATGTAAAAGATGAACTCAACGAAGATGCTGTTGCATTAATTTCTGTTCTTTCTGAAAACAATGAATTTGCTTTCAGTGAAAGACTTAAAACACGGTTGTCAGAAATGAACCATGAATTCTATGAAGAGGAAATCGCTTTAAATTTGGAGGTTGAAAAAAATGAAATCGTAGATGTTTTCAATTCATCCAATACTACAAAGATGTTCTTCGGTATGCCAAGTGGTAATGAAATAGTTCAATCTGCAAGTGTAAGTGGAGAACAAGAGTTACTCGGTTACATCAATGCAGAAAGAAAAAAGAAAGGACTCGTTCCGCTAGAATGGGAAGAAGACATGGCAAAAGCAAGTCGTTACCATGCGTATGATTTAGGAACACAAAACTATTTCAATCATTCGACCTACGACAGAAAGAACGGTAAACTCGTTAAAGTAGGAGGGACTTTTGATCGAATAAAAAAATTCTACACCAAGTCTTTTGTGAATGGTGAGAATATCGCAGCAGGGAATGAATCGCCTTATGCAACCTATATGCAATGGTACAATAGTCCAGGGCATTACGAAATTATGTTTAATACAGAAAGCACAAAAATTGGAATAGGTGTATTCTCAGTAGAAGACTCTCCATTCGGATATTACTGGTCGATGTGTACAGCAAAGTAATACCAAGCAACAGCAAATAATGAAAGAATTGATTCTTAGGAGTCGGTTCTTTTTTTATGTTTACGATTCTATGTTTGGACTGAATTTTGTACTTTAGAGCAAAATTGAAACTAAATCAACTAATAAATAATGAATTTAACAAAACGAATTCTTTTTTGTGCGTCAATTTTTCTCTCTGCTAGCGGAGCATTCGCACAAGAAGATACCATTGTCAAAGCTATCATTCTGGATAGCACAGAAACGGCAGCCGATAAATTTTACAACAGTGGAGTAGAAGCCTTCGGAGCAAAAAAATACGAAGAAGCAATCACCAACTTTTCCGAAGCAATCAAAATGAATGAAGCGTTTGAAAAAGCATTCTATAACAGAGGATTGACTTATTTTACACTAGATAAATACGCAGAATCTATCAGTGATTTCGACAAGGCAATCTCTTTAAGAGAAGATGCAGAAACGTATTTTAAACGTGGTGAAGCCAAACAAGCGTTGAAAGATAAAGACGGAGCAATTGCTGATTACAAAAAGACAGTTGAATTGAATGCGAGTCATGCTAAGTCATATTACAATCTTGCCTTTTTTAAATTCTCCGCAAAAGAATACAAGGGAGCAATTGAAGATTACACCAAAGCAATCGCAGCAAAGAAAGATTTTGCCTATGCATATAACGACCGAGCATCTGCTAAGAGAATGTTAGGAGATTTTAAAGGAGCAATTGCAGATTACCAAAAAGCGGTCATGATTGACAATAAAATGGCTTTTGCACACAACAACCTAGGGAGTGTAAAAAGAAAGAACGGTGATTTTAAAGGAGCCATCCAAGATTATTCTAAAGCAATTAGTTTAGATGATAAATATTTCATAGCCTATAATAATAGAGGTTCTGCAAAGTTCGATGCAGAAGATTACAAAGGAGCAATTACAGACTTCTCAAAAGCAATTCAAATCAATAAAGAATACGCTTATGCTTATAACAATAGAGCAGCAGCAAAGTTCAAATTGAAAGATTACAAAGGTGCATTGGAAGACTGTAATAAAGCAATCGCAATAGATGCTAATTATGGATACGCATTCCTAAATAGAGGGAATGCGAAAGAATTGCTTCGCGATGATAATGGAGCCTGTGAAGATTGGCACAAGGCTGTTGAGTTAGGAGCTGAAGGCGCAAAAGCAAACATCGGAATCTGTAATTAATCCAAAAAGAAAGAAAAATGTTAAGAAATTATATCACAATAGCATTAATGTTCCTTTCAACGGGACTATTTGCACAGAATGTAGAGTTTGAAAAAGCGAACTTTAAAGACAACAAGGATGGCTTAAAAGCAGCGAAGAAAAATATTTCAGAAGGAGATGATATCTATGAGAAAGGTCCCATTTTCTTTAAGGATGCGGTTATATTCTACGAGAAAGCCAATGAATTTAATCCAAAAAATGCGGCGTTGAATATGCGTATTGGAGAATGTTATTTGGCTTCCATGTTTAAATATAAAGCATTGCCTTTTTTAGAGAAAGCAGTGAAATTGGATGCTAATATTGATCCTTATGCGCATTATTTATTAGGACAAGCCTATCACATTGATGAGAAATTTGATAAAGCAATTACTGAATACAGTAAGTATCAAGGAACAGCGATGGCAAACCCAGATCCTTATGTATTAGATCAATTGAAATTGAGAATACAGCAATGTTACAACGGAAAGAAGTTGGTGAAAAAGCCCATTCGAGTATTTGTCGATAATTTAGGAGGAAATGTGAATACAGAATACAATGAATATGCTGCGGTAATTTCTGCCGATGAATCTGTGCTTCTTTTTACGGCTCGTCGTCCTAATTCTACCGGAGGAAAGAAAGATCCTATTTTGAACGAGCATTTTGAAGATATTTATATTTCAGAAAAGCAAAATGATGGAACTTGGTCAAAATCTAGAAATATGGGAGAACCTGTAAATACCAATGACCATGATGCCAACTCAGGACTTTCTGCAGATGGTCAGAAATTCTTAATCTATATGGGGAAGAAAGGAATGGGTGATTTGTATGAGTGTTTGCTAGAAGGAGATACTTGGGGAGAACCAGAATCATTGGGTAAGAAAATCAATGGGAAAGATTCGCATGAACCTTCTGCTTGTTATTCTCCAGATGGAAATTCTATTTACTTCGTGTCCAATAAACAAGGTGGTTATGGAGATCATGACATCTATGTTTCTCACAAAGACGAGAAAGGGAAATGGGGAGAAGCAACGAATTTAGGAGCAACCATTAATACACAGTATTCTGAAGAAGGTGTTTACATGCACCCGGATGGAAAAACTTTGTATTTCAGTTCTCAAGGACACAATTCAATGGGAGGATACGATATTTTTAAGTCGGTTTATAATTCTGATAGAAAAATGTGGGGA
>JAJRQP010000167.1 GCA_024280195.1 Bacteroidota bacterium
CAATTTCATCTCAGAAACAGAAGGTTCAACTTTAGATTTAGTTTCAACAGGGTATCGACCACAAGCGAGAATTGTGTACAATAAGTTACTCAAAGCAACGAAAAACTTGCCTGATACAATTATCAATATAGCTGATTTTATAGATGTAAAAGGCATGAAATCACAAGGGAATCAAATGACGAAAAACAAGGTTAAAGAAATTGTCATTAACATTCCCGAAGACGGAGAAGAAGAATGGCCAGAACCAGAAAAGCCAGTTGCTCCATCAACTCCGGAAATTGAAGGAGAAGAAGATGAAGCACCAACAACGGTGGAATGGGACGTGAAGAAAGATACTTCGACTGACTCAGCAACCGAGGATGGAGATCAGGCGAAGTTGTTTTAAAGAAAAATAAATCACTTCTAATTAGTGAAAATTATCTATATCCTACGAGCAAACTAAATCATTTATGCTTTAGGTAATAGGTTTAATATAATATCAAAAACCAGGCAGCTGTCAATGGAGAAAATTTCAAATAGAGCGTTAATTAGTCGGTTGTATTCTTCTGCTGAACTCCAGCTTGAAGCAACGAATATTGATTCTAACAACTGGTCAAAGTGGTATCGAGCTGTTCAAGAATTAACTGATCCAGAGAAAATAGTTTACGTGGTAGTGAAGCTCAATAAAGCAGTTACAAATGGTGGGTTTTTAGAATTTTTTGAATCCTCTTTGGGAATTTTTGCTCCAGAAATTATCCATGTGTTGACTGAAATTAAAGCGGATGCAACGGCTGATATAGTTACGAGTTCTTTACCAATCGCTAACCCAACAGGGTTTCTTGATGATGCTTACAAAGAATTGGTTTTCAATATCAAATTATCTGAAGAGCAACGTTTACAATTCCATCAATTAGATATGCGCTATGATTATTTGCATGATAAAGAAAATTTAGAAGACCTCTTAGGTAATTATTTGCAAGAGTTGATTAAATAATTTTTAAAATACCTAATGGATTCTTTCTAGAGTTGGTCAAATCTCCATTTCTTACCTATTCCTACTTAAATAAATTTCATCTGTGAATCTGTGGTTAATTTTGAGGAGCCATCCTTTATTCTTTCAACTAACCCCTTCTCCACCTTTACCTAATTCTCCATTTGCTTTAATCCCTTAAATTCTCTATTTTTGCACACTGTCTAACCACCTATTTTATAGACAACAGAGCTAGAAAAAAGATAAAATTATGAGTGCAACAATGGAAAAAATGACATCGAAAGATTATATGAACGTAGAGGAAGAGCATGGAGCTCACAATTATCATCCTTTAGGTGTAGTATTAAAAAGAGGAGAAGGAGTTCACGTTTGGGACGTTGAAGGGAAACAATACTACGATTTTCTTTCTGCGTATTCTGCTGTAAATCAAGGGCATTGTCATCCGAAAATTGTTGGAGCAATGATAGATCAAGCAAAAAGATTGACATTGACTTCTCGTGCATTCTACAATGATTCTTTAGGACCTTATGAGAAATTTGTAACCGAATATTTCGGATTCGACAAGGTGCTACCAATGAATACGGGAGCAGAAGCTGTTGAGACGGCAATTAAATTATGTCGTAAATGGGCATACGAGAAAAATGGAATTGCAGAAGATCAAGCGCAAATAATTGTGTGCGAAGGTAATTTCCACGGAAGAACAACAACCATTGTTTCTTTCTCCGATGATCCAGTTGCAAGAAAAAATTTCGGACCGTTTACACCAGGGTTTATCCGTATTCCTTACGATGATTTGGATGCGTTGGAAAAAGCATTGCAACAAAAAAATGTAGCTGGATTCTTAGTAGAACCAATTCAAGGAGAAGCGGGAGTTTACGTTCCCTCTGAAGGTTACTTAACAAAAGCAAAAGAGTTATGTACAGCAAACGGAACTTTATTCATTGCTGATGAGGTACAAACTGGAATTGCAAGAACAGGAAAGTTATTAGCAGTTGACCACGAAAATGTGAAACCAGATATCTTAATCCTAGGAAAAGCAATTTCTGGAGGAGTTTATCCAGTTTCAGCAGTGTTTGCCGACAATGAAATCATGAATGTGATTAAACCAGGCCAACACGGTTCTACTTTTGGTGGTAATCCAGTTGCTGCGAAAGTTGCAATTGCTGCTTTGGAAGTTGTTACTGATGAAAAACTAGCTGAGAATGCTCAAACATTAGGAGAATTGTTCAGAAAAGAAATGAATAGAATCATTAAAACATCTGACCTTGTTCTTAAAGTAAGAGGTAAAGGTTTGTTAAACGCAATTATTGTCAATGATACTGAAGATTCTTCTACTGCCTGGGACTTATGCGTAGCATTGATGAATAACGGATTATTGGCAAAACCAACACACGGAAATATCATTCGTTTTGCCCCACCATTAGTTATGACAAGAGAAGAATTGATGGAATGCGTAGCAATTATCGAAAAGACAATTAAGGAATTTAAAAAATAGATTTACATTATTGAATGTACTGAGCAAAGCGAAGTTTTATCATGTCACAACTCTGTGAACCTCTGTGCCTTCTTTGTGAACCTCTGTGAAAAATATAAAGTCCTACTATTACAAGATTAGAAAATTATATGAAACAAAAAATCAAATTTGGAACAGATGGTTGGAGAGCAATCATCGCACAAGAATATACAGTTGACAACGTTGCAAGAGTTGCACACGCAACTGCTGTTTGGGTAAAAGAAAACTTTGAGAATCCTTCTATCGTCATTGGTCACGATTGTCGCTTTGCAGGAGAATTATTCACAGAAACTGCTGCTAAAGTATTCGTTTCCGCAGGCGTAAAAGTGAAAATGGCAAAAGGATTCGTTTCTACGCCAATGGTTTCTTTAGGAAATGTAAAACTGAACGCTTCGTTAGGAGTTGTTATTACTGCAAGTCACAATCCACCATCTTACAACGGTTATAAGTTGAAATCAGAACACGGTGGACCTCTAACACCAGCATCGGTTCAAGCAATCGAAGATATTATTCCTGAAAATCATGGAGTTGATTTAGCAAACATTTCTTTGGATTCTCCATTGGTTGAGATAGTTGATTTAGAAACAATGTACGTCGATCACGTGAAAGCGAACTTCGATATCAAAGCGATTGAAAATTCTGGAATGAAACTCGTTTACGATGCAATGTACGGTTCAGGTCAGAATGCATTGAAGAGAATTTTACCGAACATCGATTTCTTGCACTGTGAGCATAATCCTACATTCTACGGACAAGCTCCAGAGCCAATTGCAAAGAATTTAAAAGGATTAGAAGCATTCATTAAAGAACGAGGTGACATTGACTGCGCTTTGGCAACAGATGGCGATGCAGACAGAATTGGATTGTACAACGGTAGTGGAGAATTCATTGATTCTCACCATATTATCTTGTTATTGGTTCATTATTTAGCAAAATACAAAGGATTAACAGGAAAGGTGGCAACTGCATTCTCAACGACTCCAAGAGTAGAGAAAATGGCAGATCATTACGGACTTCCTTCGGAGGTTGTAAAAATTGGTTTCAAATACATTGCTGACATCATGGTTGCAGAAGATGTACTTGTTGGTGGAGAAGAATCTGGAGGAATTGCTTGTAAAGGACACATCCCAGAAAGAGATGGGATTTGGATGGGGTTAGTGATCTGGGAATTCATGGCAAAGTCTGGAAAAACACTAGATGATTTAGTCGCAGAAATTTACGAAATTGTTGGTTCTTTTAAGTTTGAAAGAAATGATTTACACATTACTGAAGAATTAAAACAAAGCATCGTTGCGAATTGCGAAGCTGGAAATTACAAGAGTTTTGGTAAGTATAACGTAAGAAATGTAGGGACATTGGACGGTTTCAAATTCTTCTTCGATGATGATAGATGGTTGATGATTCGTCCTTCTGGAACAGAACCTGTTCTAAGAACATACGCAGAAGCACCAACTTTAGAAGAGGTGAGAGAAATTCTAAGAATAACAGAAGAAACAATTTGTAAATAATGAGTTCGAGCTTCGGTAAACTATTTCGACTGACTACCTTCGGTGAATCTCACGGTAAGGCAATCGGTGGAGTAATTGACGGAGTTCCTGCAAATTTTGAAATAGATTTAGAAGAAGTTCAGGCAGAATTAGACAAACGAAAACCTGGGCAATCTTCTATTACAACACAACGCAAAGAATCGGACACCGTTGAATTTCTTTCAGGAATTTTTGAAGGAAAAACAACAGGTGCATCGATTGGATTTATCATTCCAAATGAGAATCAAAAATCAAAAGATTACGACCATTTAAAGGATGTGTATCGTCCTTCTCATGCAGATTTTACGTATGCAAAAAAGTACGGCAATCGCGATTATCGAGGTGGAGGCAGGTCTTCTGCAAGAGAAACAGCAAGTCGTGTAGTCGGTGGTGCCATTGCGAAACAGATCCTTGCAAAGAATGGAATTGATATTACAGCGTACGTTGATCAGGTAGGTTCAGTTAAACTCTCTGGAGAAATTGATTACAATGAAATAGAGAATAATGTTGTTCGTTGTCCTAATGTTGAGGATGCAAAAAGAATGGAAGAACTCATTCTGGCAACCAAAAAATCAGGAGATACAATAGGAGGGAGCATCGTTTGTGAAATCAACCATGTTCCTCCGGGTTTAGGTGAACCTGTTTTTGATAAGTTGCAAGCAGAATTAGGCAAAGCAATGCTATCCATCAATGCGGTAAAAGGTTTTGAATACGGAAGTGGTTTTGCAGGGATTGAAATGAAAGGTTCGGAGCATAACGACCTCTTCAACGAAGACGGAAGTACGAAAACAAATCATTCAGGAGGGATTCAAGGCGGTATTTCTAACGGAATGCCTATCACTATGAGAATTGCATTTAAACCTGTCGCAACGATTATGCAAGACCAAGAAACAATTAATTCGCAAGATGAAATTGTTTCGTTGCAAGGAAAGGGAAGACACGATCCGTGTGTTGTCCCCAGAGCGGTTGTAATTGTGGAAGCAATGGCAGCGATGGTTGTTTTGGATATGATGATGCGCGACGGGGCGAGTGACATTTAATGTCCTCCCCCTTAATCCCCTCCAAAGAGGGAAGAAGTAGATATCGGAAAAACCTTCACTTAACTAAAATTGCTATTTTTACAATAGGCATTTCCCCCTTTGGAGGGGGTAAGGGGGAGGATATGATTTAATTTAATAAATGTATATTTGATTAACAATTAATATTAAGTATGGGACTTGGAGCAGGAGCAGTTGCAGCAATGCAAAAAGCTTACAATCAAAATAGAGCATTGGCAAAAGGGAGTAAACGAAGCTTAAAAGATATCCCGACTTCTGGCACATCGGTGCCTAAAGGAAAACCTTTAGTGTATAATAAACTCAACGATAAAGAATATGAACTTTTTAAAGTTGAATTAAAGCTAAAGAAGAAAAAGGAAAACAATAAATCTATTGTAATATTTATTGTTTCAACTTTAATAGTTGTGTCATTGTATTTTTATATGATTAGTTGATTTCAATCTTGAAAACTAAAAAATCAATCGCACTAATCGGTGGTGGAGCATCAGCTCTCTTTTTTGCTGCGTCCATTGATTCTTCAAAACTCTCCGTAACCATTTACGAAAAGAACAAAACCTTAGGTCGAAAATTTCTCGTTGCAGGTGATGGAGGATTCAACCTCACGCACTCTGAATCTATCGAGCAAATGATTCTCAGATATACACCAGCAAAATTATTAGAAGATGCATTGCAACAATTCGACAATATCCATTATCAAGATTGGTTGACGGATCTAGGTATTCTTACGATGGTCGGAAGCAGTAAAAGAGTTTATCCTGAAAGGGGAGTCAAACCGATTGAGGTTCTTAATGCAATTCTTCAAAAAATAAAAGAGAATAACGTTGATATAAAGTATGAACAGACATGGACGGGTTGGAAGAACAACAACTTACTTTTTAATTCTTCGGAAGAAGTCTCAG
>JAJRQP010000168.1 GCA_024280195.1 Bacteroidota bacterium
TGATTTCAAACAGACCAAGAATGATAAACGAATCATGAAAACAGGTCACGTGAATATTATCAGGTAAGAAAGTTATTTGATCCGAAAAAAAAAGCATCCTTTATGAGTAAAGGATGCTTTTTTTGTGGGGGAAAGGTTAATTTTGAATTCGTGGGAAAAAGTAAAACATATTTAATCATCGGTAAAGTTTGGCCAGAACCAGGTTCTTCTGCTGCAGGGACTAGGATGATGCAATTAATTGTTTTTTTTAAGAAGAATAATTGCAGAGTTGTTTTTGCGTCTTCTGCGAATAAAACTGAACATCAAGTTGACTTAGAAAAATTAGGGATTGAATGTGAATCAATTGTGTTAAATGATGCTTCTTTTGATGATTTCGTATTAAAACTCAATCCTGAAGTGGTATTATTTGATCGCTTTACAACAGAGGAACAGTTTGGTTGGAGAGTTGCTAATATTCTTCCTAATACAATAAGAATACTTAATACCGAAGACTTACACTTCTTACGCGACGCTCGAAAAAATGCAATAAAAAACAGAATTGATTTGGATGTGAATAACATTCGTTCTGAAATAGCTATGCGAGAATTAGCAGCTATACATAGAAGTGATTTAAGTCTATTTGTTTCGGAGTTTGAAATAGAATTATTGACTAAATATTACCAAACTCCTATAAATCGAACTTTATATTTACCATTGTTTTCTGAGAAGAAAGATGACATCAATAGTTTTGAGAATAGAGAGGGGTTTATGTTTATTGGTAATTATTTTCATGAACCTAATTGGGATGCAGTTCAGGTTTTGAAGAAAGAAATTTGGACAAGAATAAAAAAGGAACTTCCCGACGCAACGATTTCGATTTATGGAGGATATGCAGGGCAAAAGGTGACAGATTTACACAATGAAAAAGATGGTTTTTTAGTAAAAGGAAGAGTTCAGGATTCTTCAGAGGTAACAAAATCTCATCGAGTTTCATTAGTCCCTCTTCGATTTGGAGCAGGAATTAAAGGGAAAATATTGGAAGCAATGGAAAACGGAACACCTATTGTTACTACTTCTATTGGTGCTGAAGCAATGATGAGTAGAGAGAATTGTAATGGGTATATTGAGGATGACTTTGATGCTTTTGCAAGAAAAGCGGTAGAGTTGTATTTGTCGCAAGAGAAATGGCTAACCTCTCAAGAGAAGGGGTTTAAAATTATACAAGACAAATTTAGCAAGGAGCAATTTGAAGAGTCATTTGCTAAGACTTTAAAAGAGTTATCTGAAAACTTTTTGGAAACCCGCGAAAGTGATTTGCAATACAATTTATTCAATCACCATTCTTTGAAAAGCTCGATGTATTTATCGAAGTGGATTTCTGAGAAAAATAAGGCATAAAAAAAACCGTTTCGAAAAAGAAACGGTTTTAAAATAGAATAAATTTCTAGTGTCCTTTTTTAGCACAACAAGATTTTTTCTTTGTAGTTGTTGCAGCAGAACCTGTTGCAGTTGCATGAGAAGAACAAGATCCTTTCTTTGCTGAAGCTTTATCTGCAGAACAGCAAGCTTTCTTCTTTGATTTCTTCTTTTTCTTATCGTCGTCTTTCTTAATGATAGTTGCTGTTTGTGTGTTAGCTGAAGTTTGAGCTACAACCGTTGATCCGTAAGATCCAACAAATAACATCAATGTAAGCGTTAAAAATACTTTTTTCATAGGTGTCTTTTATAATTTTTTACTAATTTACAATTATAATACCTTTCCAAGAAATTTTATCCCCATTGTTTTATGGATTTAACATATATTTAAGTTTTAAAATTTCAATGAAATTAATTTTAACCGTATTTCTCTTATTATTTTCCTTGTTTGGCTCGTCTCAGTCCATTCAGTCTGTTGACAAGATAAATGATCAGATGGTTTTTAAAGAGTTAATTAAAAATCTGGAAGATAGTAAAAGTATTCTGCTCAAAAATATTTCAGATGCCGAATCCATCGAGTATAGAAAAGGAATGGCAGTTTCTCATTCTAAATTGGCGATTGTATACTCCTATTTAAAAGAGTCAGAGAAAGCATATGCAAGTACAATTATCTCTTCCAATTATTATAAAGAAACCAATGATTTTATTGGCTTGGCTGAGTCGTATGCTGACTTAGGATATGTAATAAAAGACATAGATCTTCCCAAGGGGTTGGATTATTTTAGAAAAGCACTTTCTCTTGGGAAACAGCATGAATTAGGAGAATTAAATGAGAAAATATATAACAACTATGGTGTTCTCCAAAAAATGAAACCGGATTTAGACAGTGCATTATTCTATCATCAAAGTGCATTGGCTGTTGCAAAGAAATATAATCTTGTTCATGCCATTCCATATGACTTGAACAATATAGCAGTGATTTACAGTCAAAAGAAGATGTACACGAAGGCTTTTGAGGCACTCAGACAAAGCGATGCGTATAGAATAAAGGAAAATAATGATATGAATTGGGCTGATAATTTGGCTTATAGAGCAGATATCTATTATGATATGGCAATTGCGGATAGTGCGATTGTCTATTATTCTCAATCTCTTGAATTAGCCAAAAAGACCAATTTTCAGAACCTTATTAAATTTTGTTTGGAGAGGTTGTCAGAGTTGCATGAAGCAAAGAATGATTCAGATAAAGCATTGTATTACTTTAAGCAATTGAAGGCTCATAATGATAGTATTCTCACAATAGAAACAAACAATACTATAGCAACGCTTGAAGAGGAGTTTGATGTTGCAAATAAAGAACAACAGATCGCTGAGCAGAATATTAAAATGTTAAAACAGGAAAACAATTTGTACTTGATACTTGTTGTATTTTCGATTTCGATTGCATTGAGTATTTGGTATTTTTCCCGTTTAAAAAGAAGAAAGAAAGAAGAGTTAGCAAAAGTCCATCATGAGCAAGAGCTTGAGAAAGCAAATTTTGAGAAAGAATTCATAGAGGAGAAATTAAGAATAAGTAGAGAATTGCATGATAACATTGGTTCACAATTGACTTTTATGATTAGCTCTGTTGATAATTTAGTATTTGTTGAAAAGAAAGAGGAGGCAAAGAATCGTTTAGAAAAGATCAGTAATTTCGGACGATCAACAATGAAGGAGTTACGTAGTACTATTTGGGCAATGAAAAATGATGGAGGTTCTCATATCGAATTAATTACAAAGATTAATGAATTAAAACTAAGTCTTCCAAATTCAATTCAAGTCGAAGTCATTGATTCTTTACAAAGCAAAATCACTTTTAATTCTACTCGAATGTTGAACTTGTATAGAATGGTTCAAGAAGCTTTGCAGAACATTGTTAAATACGCAAATGCATCGGAAGTGAAAATTGTTTTTTCTCAACTTAACAGTATAGTTTCTGTTGAGATAATAGATAATGGAGTAGGGTTTGATACTTCTGTTAATTCACAAGGGAATGGACTTTACAATATGAGAAAACGATGTGAAGATTCAGATGCTTCATTCTCAGTGATTAGTTCTAAAGAAGGAACGACAATTCGATGTGAAATGGAGGTTTAAAACAGCTGGTAAGTATAAATCCACAGAAGAAAGAAAGGTACAGTAAATAATGTTGCATCGAATCTATCTAAAACACCTCCGTGTCCAGGCATAATGTTTCCAGAGTCTTTCACGTTTGCACTTCTTTTAAAAACGGATTCTAGTAAGTCTCCAATGATGGAACATGGAGCAATGATAAGAGCTGCAATTATCCAAAAGTAAAACCTTTCAGGATCGAAGAAAGTCCCAATTACAATTCCGGAAATTAATGCAAAAATGATTCCTCCAATTGTTCCTTCCCATGTTTTATTAGGAGAAATTCTTTCGATTAATTTTGTTTTGCCAAAGAATTTACCTGAAAGGAAGGCAAAAGTATCATTCATCCATGTGATTAGAAACATTCCAGCAAGAAGAGGGAAGGAGTTTGTGTCGCTGTATATGATGAATTCAATTAAGGTAAAAGGTACTATGACGTAGAAAATGCCGAGACCTAAAACACTAGTGTTAAGCAAAGGATTAGATTTCTTTCTCCAGATTTCTGAAGCAAACAAAATGAAAAGTAATGGAACAATTAAGAGAATAGCAGTTGAAATTAACTGTCTAAATATAACTGCAGTTGCTACTCCAAAAATTAAGAAACCAATAAATGATGCGAACTTCCAGTTGATGGAAATTTGCTCACTCTTATCAAAAAGTTTGTAGAATTCAATCAGTCCAAGGACTGCAAATCCAGCAAAAATAAAGACAGCAACTTCTTTTGAAAACCAGAGAGGTAATAGAACGATGGAAACAAATACGGCTCCTGATAATGTACGTACGAGGATATTATTCATCTTTAGAGTCAATTATTTGTTTAGCGACTTGTTCATTCTCTTTCAAGACTTTTAAATAGACATATCCAAATGCATTGTAGGACGAATCCCTTTCATCTATCAGTTTAACTTTAATCCCTTCGTCTTCCAGTTTTAATTTGAAAATACGGGCAGAATATTCGTCAGTACCTTGATAGACAGTTACGATATTAGACTCCGGGACTAGTTTCGTCCGAAGCATTATCCACTTGCTCTTTAGTTTCTGTATCAGTCCCATTTTCAGTTACTTCGTTCTTCTCTTCAGTTGCTTCCTTCTTATCTTCAACCTTTGTTTTTTCTTTAGTAGTTGAATCCTCGATTGGTTCTTTATCCCATATTCTCTTTCCGAAAACAGCAATTAAGTCTTCCTTAAAGATAACTTCTTTTTCGAGTAATTTTTCTGCTAACAAACCTAGCTTTTCTTGGTTCTCAGTAAGAATTTTCAGCGCTCGTTGATATTGCTCTTCAATTAGTTTACTAACTTCTTGATCAATAATCATTGCAGTTGCTTCAGAATATGGTTTGGTGAATTGATTGCCATTTGGATCGTAGTAAGAAATATTCCCTACCTTTTCATTCAGACCATAGATAGAAACCATTGCGTATGCTTGCTTGGTGATTTTTTCTAAATCACTCAATGCTCCCGTAGAAATTTTACCGAAAGTAATTTGCTCAGCTGCTCTACCTCCTAATGCACTACAAATATCATCTAAAATTTGCTCAGTTGTGGTAATCATTCTTTCTTCCGGAAGATACCAAGCAGCACCTAAAGATCGACCACGAGGAACAATGGTTACTTTAACCAAAGGATTCGCATGTTCTAGCATCCAAGAGATCGTTGCATGTCCAGCTTCATGATATGCAATTGATTTCTTCTCCTGAGGAGTAATTATTTTATTTTTCTTTTCAAGACCACCAATAATTCTATCAACTGCATCTAAAAAGTCTTGTTTTTGAACGTGCTTCTTTCCTTTTCTTGCGGCTATCAGTGCAGCTTCATTACAAAGGTTAGCTATGTCAGCCCCAGAGAATCCGGGAGTTTGTCTAGACAAGAATTCTACATCAATTCCTTCTTCTAGCTTGATTGGCTTTAAATGAACCGCA
>JAJRQP010000169.1 GCA_024280195.1 Bacteroidota bacterium
AGAACAATTGTATCCTCTTCCAAAAATACAAATCGATGCTATTCTGAAGAAATACAAGAATGCAAAGAATATTATTTGGGCACAAGAAGAGCCTGCTAACATGGGAGCATGGAGATATATGGCGATGGCATTAAGAGAATTAAACCTCATCGGTATTTCTCGTTATGCATCGGCTGCATCGGCTGAAGGTTCACATGATTTACACAAGAGAAGATTAGAACGTTTGTTTAACGAGTTGTTTGCATACGCAAAAGTAAAAGCTTAATAAAAGATATAATACAGAAAGAATATGTCAGTATTAGAAATGAAAGTACCAAGTCCAGGAGAGTCAATCTCAGAAGTTGAAATCGCTCAATGGCTTGTAGAAGATGGTGATTATGTAGAAAAGGATCAGGCAATCGCAGAGGTTGATTCTGACAAAGCTACGTTAGAATTACCTGCAGAAGAAAGTGGAATTATTACACTGAAAGCAGAAGATGGTGATACAGTTGCTGTTGGCGCAGTTGTATGCTTAATTGATACAGCAGCTGAAAAACCAGCAGACTTTGTTTCAGCAGATGCTCCTGAAGATGTGCCAGTTGTTGAAACTCCAGTCGTGCCAAAAGCATCGGAGAAAAAAGCACCGAGTCCAGACCCTATAGCAAAGAAATCGTATGCTTCAGGAACTCCTTCTGTTGCTGCAGCTAAAATCATGAACGAGAATGGTGTTTCTGCCAATCAAGTGAATGGGACAGGTAAAGATGGTCGCATAACTAAACAAGATGTTGTAGCTGCAATGGCTGCAGGATTCTCCGCAAATGCTGCCCAAGGTTGGGGTGGAACAAGAGAAAAAGAGCCTAAGAAAATGTCTTTGATGCGTCGTAAGATTGCAGAACGTTTAGTGGCCGTAAAGAATGAAACAGCAATGTTAACGACATTCAACGAGGTAGATATGAAACCAATCATGGATCTTCGTGCGAAATACAAAAAAGCATTTATCGAGCATCACGAAGTGAATTTAGGATTCATGTCCTTCTTCACAAAAGCGGTTACAGAAGCATTAAACCTCTTCCCTGCCGTGAATTCTCAAGTAGAAGGAAAGGAAATGATTCTGCACGATTACGCTGACATTGGAATTGCCGTTTCTTCTCCAAAAGGATTAATGGTACCTGTTGTGCGCAATGCGGAGCAAATGACATTGGCAGAAATCGAAAGAGAAATTAAACGATTGGCTATTAAAGCGAGAGATGGAAAAATCACTCCAGATGAAATGACTGGTGGAACATTCACGATCACTAACGGTGGTGTGTTTGGATCTATGTTATCAACGCCAATCATCAATCCTCCGCAATCTGCTATTTTAGGAATGCACAACATTGTTCAGCGTCCCGTTGCTATCAATGGAAAGGTTGAAATTAGACCAATCATGTTTGTGGCATTGTCTTATGACCATAGAGTAATTGACGGTAAAGAGTCTGTTAGTTTCTTAGTCAAGGTGAAAGAAATGTTGGAGAACCCTGAAAGAATGATATTTGGTTCGAAAGATCCGCTTGAGGTTTTGTTGGGGTTGTAGGAAAAAAATATTAAAATGAGGTTACTTATATCATTTCTATTAACGATTCCTTTTTTCTGTAGCTCTCAGGAGGGCTTAAAAGAATATGTGTCAAATGATTTTGATAGGATATATGACTCAGATACAATTGTATTTTATGGGTTAGATTTTTTCAATTTTGGTTTGCTTAATCCTGATAAAGTTGGCCAGGAAGAAAAATTAGCAAAATTCTTTCCTGCCTGGATGAGCTCAGTAAATGAGGAATATGATAAAGATCGTTTAGCTCTCATTACAAGAAGAAAAATTATTCGTAATTTAAAACCTGTCCAACAGCGGTTTAAGAAAATTGATAGTGATTGGATTACATTTGAAAAAAATAAATTTGGAATTGATACGATTAAATCAGTTATAAGAAGTTATCAACTTAAAGAGATTGGTGGTATTGGGCTTGTTCTAATTATAGAAAACTTCAACAAAGAAAAAGAGAATGCACGTATCAATTTTACTTTTTTTGATGTCTCTAGCCGAGAAATCCTCTGGTCAATAGAAGTAAAAGGATCTGCATTTGGTGCTGGTATGACAAAACATTGGTCCAACGCCATAAATGATTCATTTAGTACTTTTAAAACTGCTTATCATATTGATTATAGAAAAACTCATAAGAAGAAACGGAAAGAGCGAAAACTTAATAAATAAAATCTGAAAGTGCTGTTAAGAAACTATTGACGCTTTTTTTCAAATCCTCCCCCTTAGTCCCCCTCCAAAGGGGGAAGAAGTAGACGTCCAAAAACACCGCTTCTAAATAATAAACCAGCTCTTCTGAAATGAATTTCTAACAAGTATGGAATTCCCCCTCCAAAAGGAGGAAGAAGTAGACGTCCAAAAAACACATCTTTTAAATAATAAACTAGTTCTTCTGAAATGAATTTCTAACAGATATGGGGTCCCCCCGGTAGGACATAAAAAGGAAGAAGCAGATACGTGAAGATAGTAATGAACAAAACACTTTTATTACAGCAAGTTTTAACAGGTATGGGGTTCCCCCTTTGGAGGGGGACTAAGGGGGAGGACATTATTGCTCTTCATTTTTTAAGCAATAAACAGCATGCGCAATCACCAAATATACTTCCGAAATATTATTGAGCACTTCTCCTTCTTCAAAACGGAGAAAGGTAAACCCTAGTTCTTTCAGCTTCCTTTGTCTTTTAACATCATACTCTCCTTTATTGAAATGAGAATTGCCATCAACCTCAATAATCAATTTAATTTCTTGTGATAAAAAGTCAACTATATAATTACCTGTAGGACGTTGCCTTTTGAATTTCGCTCCCATTTTATTCTTACTTAACAATGATTTCCAAAGATACTTTTCAGCCTTGGATATAGAGGTCGTTCTCAGTTGGCGCGCATAGTTTTTTAGGTCTTTGTTGTAATGGTGGTTATTCATCTTTCTTATTTAAGTTAAGAAAAAATGCTGGGTTTAAATGCAAAAACATCTCGATTATTTAATCCTCCCCCTTAATCCCCCTCCAAAGGGGGAAGAAGTAGACGTCCAAAAAACACATCTTTTAAATAATAAACCAGTTCTTCTAAAATGAATTTCTAACAAGTGTAGGGTTTCCTTTGGAGGCTTTAAAGGGGGAAGAAGTAGATATCGCAAAGAAAAGAGTTAAAAAGGACTTCATAAGTCAAGAAAGGTAAGAGATTTATTTTAAAACCTCGTTAAACTACTGTTTTTAAATCCCCACTCAGGTGTTTCAAGTCCATTTTCACACTCTCGCACAGAGTACCACGGACTAGCAGAGTTATTAGGGTTTTTCAATATCTGCAAATCTTGCGCTGGCATGTAAGATTGTGCTAATAAGAAGAGTTTTTTCCCTTTAGTACTTACAACTACATCTACTACAATCACGGCATGACCCGGAGAACCTCCTTTGATAAAAATATCGCCAATTTTTAATTTTGTTAATGAAACAGGTTTCAATTCTTTGGACAATGAAAGTGTTCCAGCATAGCTGAAAATTAATTCCAGGTATTTCCAAAAGTCTTGGTAAGAATTGGATGGAGAATAGCGATTATTCCAGTAAGTTTTGTTTCCTTTAACTATGATTCTTCGACCTTTCATCCATTCAGAATAGTCAACACGAAAGCCATTGGTAAAATTAAAATGAATTTCATCGTATCGTTTTTGATTCCATAAATATTCTGCTCGCAATCGCATGATTGCATCGGCACATTGGTGTAAATCTCGTTTGCCTATTTCTAAGTCAACTACAGCTTCATAGACACTGTAATTATCTTTAGTTGTGCCATCATAATAATGTACAAGCGAACCGTGTTTCTTTAACGGAAGGTTTTGTAAATAGAAAGCAAAG
>JAJRQP010000170.1 GCA_024280195.1 Bacteroidota bacterium
AAGAATAATCCCTAAAGTTGCAATCCAGAAATGTTGATTGGCTAATTTTTTAGAGTATAATTTCGTTTTAAACATTTTTGGAAACAACCAATAAAGCATACCAAAGGTGAACATTCCATTCCATCCTAGTCCACCAACGTGCACGTGAGCAATGGTCCAATCTGTAAAGTGAGACAATGTATTAACAGACTTCAAAGAAAGTAGCGGTCCTTCAAAAGTAACCATACCGTAAGATGTTAATGCAACAACCATGAATTTTAGGGTTACATCATCACGAACTCTGTCCCAAGCTCCACGAAGTGTTAAGAGTCCATTTAGCATACCACCCCAAGATGGTGCGATTAACATGACAGAGAAAACAACGCCTAATGTTTGAGCCCAATCTGGTAAAGATGTATATAATAAGTGGTGAGGTCCAGCCCAGATATACAAGAAAATCAATGCCCAGAAGTGGATGATTGATAACCTGTACGAATAAACAGGTCTATTTGCTGCTTTAGGAACAAAGTAGTACATCAAACCTAAATAAGGTGTTGTTAAGAAAAATGCTACGGCATTGTGTCCGTACCACCATTGCACCAATGCATCTTGTACTCCAGCATACCAAGAATAACTTTTCATGAAAGAAATAGGAAGCTCGAATGAATTAAAAACATGTAAAATTGCAACCGTAACAAATGTAGCAATGTAGAACCAAATTGCTACATACATGTGCTTGACACGTCTGTTGAGAATTGTCATGAACATGTTCAGTCCAAAGACAACCCAAAGAAGCGTGATGAGGATATCAATCCACCATTCTAATTCTGCATATTCTTTACTTGTTGTGTATCCTAAAGGAAGTGTAATTACAGCACAAACAATAATAAATTGCCATCCCCAAAAGTTGATGTTACTTAGCTTGTCACTCCACATTCTTGCTTTAAGAAGTCTTTGTAAAGAGTAATAAATCCCCATGAAAATACCATTCCCAACAAAGGCGAAGATTACTGCGTTCGTGTGAAGAGGTCTTAAACGACCAAATGACAACCAACTGATTGGTAAGTATTCATTATACCAATCTGGCCAAGCTAATTGTGTTGCAATTGTAAGCCCAACAAGCATTCCTGTAATACCCCAAATAATAGTAGCATAAGCAAAATTCTTTACGATTTTATTATCGTAACTAAACTTTTCGATTTCCATTCGATTTTGTTTTTGTGTTTGAAATTTCATTTTCTTCATCCTCAAAAAGGATTCTTACTGATGGAGCATAGTCATCATCAAATTGCCCGTTTTTTGTTGCCCAAAAAAAGCCAAGCAAAAAAATAATTGCGATGACAAAACTGACGATTAACATAAGATAAATGATGCCCATTTTATTGTTTAATGACAATACTATGACAAAAGTAATTTATTTGCTCAGTTAGAAACATGATTAATGTCATATTTCGGTTATTGTTGCAACTTTTTCTTGTAACGCTATGTTACAGATAGAAAAGGGCAACTTATTTTTTGATCGTTAGGAGAGTACTAAGCAGGACAATGCTAATTGAACTCAAAGGCATTAAAATAGCAGCGATTAAAGGAGTTAGGTTACCCGTGATTGCAAATGAAAGCCCAACAAGATTGTAAATGATGGAGAATAAATAGCAGATGTTTAAAACTGTTTTTGAATAATTAGATGTTGCAAATAATTTATTGAGTTCGTACAGTTTTGTTGCTTTGAGAATTGCATCTGATTTTGGTGAAAAGCGGAAGATGTCTTCAGAAATTGCAATTCCTGTATTTGCTACCTCTAAAGCGCCTGCGTCATTTAAGCCGTCTCCAATCATTAATACATTGCAACCATCCTCTTGTAATGATGAAATGTAGGATAATTTGTCTTTTGGCGATTGCTTAAAATGCAAATTACGAACAGCTGGAATCTCTTTCTCAAGAAAGCTTTTATCCTTGTCTTTATCTCCTGAGAGAATATGTAGTTTATACTTAAGAGATAATTTGTTTAAAAGGTCAACGATTCCGGGTCTAAATTCCGATTGAAATACAAAGCGACCAATGTGCTTACTGTTTATACTTACATGCGAAGAGGTTTCGTTTTTATCTGAATCAGTTTGACTAATAAAACGAGCAGATCCTATTTTAATGATGTCCTCGTTAATGTTTCCTTCAATGCCCTTTCCTTCAATTTCTCTAAAATTCTCCAATTCAAAATTTGTTGTAGAAGTTGAGCTTTTTAAATTTTTCACAATAGAAATAGACAATGGGTGAGTGGAAGAATTTGCTAGGAGGATAATTTGATTGGTTTGTTCTTGGGATAATTTTTCGCCAATAAAACGAACTTGATTAGTACTATTAGTCGTCAATGTTCCTGTTTTATCAAAGACAATGTCTGTTGTATCATTAATACTTTCAATAACCAAATTGTTTTTTAAGTAGAGCCCTCTTCTTCCTAAAACACGCATGATGTTGCCATAAGTGAAAGGTTTTGAAAGGGCTAAAGCACAAGGGCAAGCAACAATTAAGATGGAGACAACAATTTCTATTGTTCTGGCTTGGTCATAGAAAAGCCAATATATTCCAGCAATCACAGCAATAAAAAGTACAGCGATTAAGAAATAGCTTGACAACTTATCTTCTTTAGTGTCCTTCTCAACTTCATTTTTATTGACTTCATTCCAAAGTTGGGTTAGATGACTTCTGTTACTTTCTTTCTCAACAATAAATTCACTTTTCTTACCCAATAGTTTGCCTCCTGCGTAGATGAAATCTCCTTTTTTCTTTGTCACAGGAATTGATTCTCCTGTAACAAAACTGTAATCTATTTTTATTTCTTCAGAAGTTAAAATAGCATCACATGGTAATACTTCTTGATTTCGAATAATGATTTTGTCTCCGACTTTTACTTTGTCAATTTCGATAATTATTTCTTTGCTACCTTCTGTCTTTGTTACTGCAACAGGGAAGTACGAAGTGTAATCTCTTTCAAAAGACAGTGATTGGTAGGTTTTACTTTGAAACCATTTACCGATTAATAGAAAGAAAACAAACCCTGCAAAGCTGTCAATGTAGCCTGTTCCTCCTCCAGAAAATATTTGATAAACACTTTCTGCATAGAGGGCAATAATGCCAATCGAAATAGGAACGTCAAGGTTGATGCTTCTATATTTTAGAGCTTTGAATGCAGAAATTAAGTATTCATTGGCAGAATATAGGAGGACAGGGATAGAAACGATAAAGGCAAGGTAAGCGGAAAATTGACGAATTTCAGGGTTCGTTTTTTCAATGCCAAAATATTCAGGAAACGTCCAAA
This sequence comes from Bacteroidota bacterium, assembly GCA_024280195.1. Taxonomy (GTDB): domain Bacteria; phylum Bacteroidota; class Bacteroidia; order Flavobacteriales_D; family Crocinitomicaceae; genus UBA4466. The sequence goes on from JAJRQP010000170.1 coordinate 3,293, forward strand.
GCATAATGCTTCCAAAAGCAAAACCTGCAACTCCTAATTTATAGAGATACGTTTTGCTTTGCTCTTTCTTTTGTTCTTTCCTGTTTCCGAAGTTAGGAGTGTATCCTATTTTAGACAAAATGTTTGCTAATTCAGAAAGAGGCATTTCTTTGTCAAAGATGAT
>JAJRQP010000171.1 GCA_024280195.1 Bacteroidota bacterium
ATGATTTTACATAATCTATTGAATACTCTAAAAAGGAACGCTGATAACACTGATTGTTATGATAAAATTGATTGAAGTAGATGTATGGTTATGATTTTACATAATCTATTGAATACTCTAAAAAGGAACGCTGATAACACTGATTGTTATGATAAAATTGATTGAAGTAGATGTATGGTTATGATTTTACATAATCTATTGAATACTCTAAGAAGGAACGCTGATAACACTGATTGTTATGATAAAATTGATTGAAGTAGATGTGTGGTTATGATTTTACACAATCTATTGAATACTCTAAAAAGGAACGCTGATAACACTGATTGTTATGATAAAATTGATTGAAGTAGATGGGTGGTTATGATTTTACACAATCTATTGAATACTCTAAGAAGGAACGCTGATAACACTGATTGAATTAGTGTTATAAAATTGATAAGGAGGTCCTGTCGAATAGTCAGTGCTCCCTCCTACTTATTTCTATCCAAATTAAACGTGTATTGCAACATGATGGTTCGAGGTTGCTCTATCTTAAGAGGACGTAATGAATAAATTCTATTGGTAATATTGGAACTGATCAGTGCTATTTTGTGTATTGGGGTGATGTTCCAAGAAATTCTTGCATCAAAAATCCAATTACCAAAGCGATGAGATTCGTAATAGTCCATGTATCGTATATCTTGTATAAACGGACCTGTGGTACTGTTTTCAAATTCTTCTATCACTCCATCCATGTTGAGGATTTTACTGAAATATTTCGTGCTAAAACCAACACTTACTTTCTTAAAGAAGGTTAACTCGATGTCACTTTTCACATTGTGCAAGAATCTGTATTTCAATATCTTGCTTGTAGAATCTAAAGAAGTAGAGTTATAACTATATTCTCGACCAATTTCATCGACCGCATACACATAATCAGGATTAAGAGTCGTCGGAACAATGTAGTTATAACCTGACATGAAGGTCAAGTCGATTTTCTTTCCAATTTTTGCTTTTCCAGAGAATGAAATATCCAGTCCTACAACTCTTGTGTTTCCAGTATTCACAAATTTAAATCCAAAAATTGAAGTCGGGTCAACAATTGGGTTTCCCCAAAAACCAAACAAATACTCTATCGTATTTTGATATTCTTGCCAAAATCCAGCTATATCTAGGTAGCCATAAAGTTTACCAAATTTTAATCCTTGCTTAATTCCAACCTCCGCGTTCCAACTAGATTCTGGTAGTAGTGATGGATTGGGAAAAACACCAAAATTTCCAACTCCTGTTTTTATAAAACGCTCAGTGATTGTAGGGAAGCGATAACCTTGCCCATAAGATGCTCTCAGATAAGTTTCTTGATAAATCTTCAGGCTTGCCCCTGCTCTAAATATGGGTTTCAAAGCAGTGATAGAGTCGTTTAGTTCAAAATACTCTAATCTTCCACCTCCAGAGAGGTTAAGTGTATTCTTAATCTTCTTTTCAATTTGAGTGTAAGCAGAAACATTTAAAATTCTATTATTTGGACTGCCTGAACCTACATATAACTGAGCGTATGAATTAGTATGTGTTCCTGTAACGCCTCCGACGAAATCAAGATTGGATAAACTTTTAAATGTTTTCTGGAAATTATAATTTCCATAATAAGTTGTTGCTTTGTTAGATTGCCCAGCAGTCATATCGTTGTCTGCATACAAGACCCTCATTCTAAAACTATGCTTCCCATCCGTTTGGGTAAAGAAATTCAGGTATGGATCAATGTTAAAAATGGTTTGCTTTCTTAAGAATACAGCCCCAGGATAAGCTCTAAACAATCCCGTAGTATCATCTAGCCAAGCGAAAGTTAAATTAGATTCAGAATACATGATATTTCCATTTAACCCATAACTCAATCCTTTGTATTTGCGTGAGCGATACCTCGTATTAAAATTAAATCTTGCTCTTTTTGAGGACATTTGTTCTTCAGTGAAATTAGAAATTGTATCTTCAACTACAAATTCACCAGTTACCGGAGCTCCGATATAGCCGTGATCATAATTCACATTCCCTCCAACTACTAAGTCGAAATTCTTTATCATTCTAGAATGTAAAAAGTTAACCCCAGTAATTAACGGTGCATTTCTCCACCAAGTTGCACTGTCAACGTCAGAATAGAATCCTCCGTAAACATTAATTTTAGTTTTTGGCTTTGCTTTCGGGTAAGCTGTTCGAATATGTATTGAACCAGAAAGAGCAGAGCTTCCAGAAAGAACGGATGCTGCACCTTTGATGACTTCAATTTGATGGATGTTTTCTACGGGAATAAAACTCCACTCTGGTCGACCTGCGTCACCAGACAACATAGGCATATCGTCGACAATTACGGCAACTTTTGAACCTACACCAAAGGTAAAACCAGAGCCGCCTCTTATTTGAGGTTCTCCATCTAGAATATTTAGACCTGGAGTTTGATCTAAAGCTGTCTCAATGCTTCGCGTGTTTTTGTTTTCAATGATTTCTGGTCGAATGATCTCCATTGACACCGTTTGGTCTTCTAAAGGTTTGTTAAATCTACCTACCCTCACATCTACCCCTTCAATTTCTTGAATAACTGATTTCAAAACAATGTCGTGAGATAGCGTTCGATTTTCTAGAATAGTAACAGAAAACGTATCCGTAACCATAGATGTGTATCTACAGAAAATTCGCTTTGTCCCTATAGGCAGCTCAATGATGTAATTCCCATCTTCATCAGAAATCGCACCTATCGTAACGTCTTTTCTATAAATGACAGATGCGCCAAGAATTGGATCTCCAGATTCATCAACAATCTTACCTGTTAATTTTCCATTCTGAGAAAATGAAACAAAGCTAAAAAAAACGAATATTAAGGTTAATGTTCTCATAAGTATAAAAAAAGCTGTTTCTTAATTTGATAAGAAACAGCCCAAAAATAAGTTTTTAATTTGAGTTACTAGTTCTTCATGATTTTGAAGTTATAATTTTGTCCTTCTACGTTTAAAACAACAATATACATTCCTGTCTTGTGCTCAAAATTTAACTCACTCGCAATTGTACCATTTTGAACAACATTTCCTTTCATGTCGTAAATTTCATAATCGCCATTCATAGTTTCTGAAGAACTAATATGGATTCTATTTAAAGAATTATCCATTGAAACAAAGGTGTTTTTGTTTGTGATGCCTTCAATTCCAGATGGGTTGTAAATTAACTCAACATCATCAATTAGAACTTCATCATTCCCTGAACCTCCACCTGCTGCTTCATTGGTTGTGAATGTTAGCAGGATATGTGTATTACCCGTAGCAGGTCCTGAATAATTAAAAGGAATAGAAAAACGTTTCCATGAACCATTCGTTGTAGGGTAATTCAAAACTGCTGTTGCAACCACATGTGTCATAGAAGTTGCATCTTCAGGATCTCTGTAATCATAACTATCGTGCAAGGTTGCTTTTACACGTGCAAGGTCTCCTCCACTTACTGGAGTAAATTTAGCCCAAAAAACTAAAGAATCTGGAGCATCTGCCATTCCTTCAGAGAAATTAGCATCAGCTGTAATTGAAGCGTTATAATTTGATGCAGCAGTTGGAGTTGTACTTCCCATGTTGATCTTACCTAATGTTACATTCCCATTTGCAATGATTCCAAAAGTGCTACGAGACCAAATTTTGCAACTCAATGTTCCTGATGTACCGGGTCGCACATCAGTAGAAGATGCTATTTGATTTGCTGCAAAGCTCGATAAACTTCCTCCCGCTGTTAAAAAACTATTCCAGTTTACTGGTTCTTGATCAGATGCTACAGTCTCCCAAGCTTCCAAATCTCCATTTCCAATTTGCGCTTGACCAAAAGAAAAAGCTGAAAGTGATAGAGAAAATACGATTAGTACTATTTTATTCATAGTTGTGCTATTTTTAATAATTTGTATCGCAAAAATAGAAAAGTTTATTCATTCTAGTCGCTATTTTGATAATTGTTAACTGCGTTCTGCTCATTAGGTCAGCTTTTTAACCAACTGATACTAATCGACTTTCGTTTTATAATTAGAAGCATTAAAACGAGAAGCTATGTTAAAATCAAACGAAATATGTCAGTTAAATGAAGCTAATTTAGTGTTGAGACATTTTGTTGACTTAAGTGCTCGATTATTACCTTTCTTATCAAAACTGACGGATAAAGAAGTTCTCACAAAAAGAGAGGTTATCTATAAAGGTAAAATCATGGAAGTATATGAGAATTATAATTTCGATCCAATCACAAGTGAGGCTTTAATTGATTCTAATATCTTAGAGCTCATCAATACGACGTATCAAAAAATCGCCTATCAAAATGATAGAAAAGGAAAGAGAACTTTACGCAAGTTTTTATTTGAGCATCAACGCTTAGTAAATTCTTGGAATTATTCAGATGCTAATTAACGAAACTAAAACTTTACTACTCTACGATTAAACTAGAGAAGCGCTCCTTGAAAAATGGGCGCTTTTTTTCTTGCTGATTAAAATTTCTATTCTACTTTATTCTGCTATTTTTGTTTTACTTATGTCAGAAAATAAAAGCCAGCAATCAATTTCTTCGTTACCAGTCATGGAACATTTCTACACCATTCAAGGAGAAGGTTTTCATTCTGGAAGAGCCGCTTATTTTATACGAATTGCAGGTTGCGATGTAGGATGTGTTTGGTGCGATGTAAAAGAAAGTTGGAACGCCAATGAGCATCAAACTTTTACGACGAACGACATTGTCAAGTTTGTAACTGATTCAAAAACAGATTTTTGCGTTATTACTGGAGGCGAACCTTGCATGTATGACTTAACTGAACTTACTCAACAATTAAAACAAGCAGGCATCGAATTGGCAATAGAGACTTCTGGATGCTATGAGCTAAAAGGCAGCATTGATTGGTATTGTTTTTCTCCAAAAAAGTTCAAAGCACCAGTAGAGAATGCCTATCAATTAGCAGATGAATTGAAAGTGATTATTAGTCATCCTTCCGATTTTGAATGGGCTGAATCACATGCGAAGAAAGTTGCCGACACTTGCAAACTATACCTGCAAGTAGAATGGTCAAAAAAGGAACGCTTTTTGCCTTTAGTGATTGCGTATGTGAAAAACAATCCGAAGTGGAAAATTTCTACACAGACACATAAAATAATGAATATACCATAAATATGAAGTACCTAGTTTTCATTTTGAGCATTGTAATATTTTCATCTTGCTCAACTGCCCAGCACTACTCTAGCAAAAGTAAAAAGGCAATTAAATTGTTTGAGCAAGGAAAAAACACCCCAAGCCAAACACTTGATCCTGTTACACATAAGCCTAATTTCAGACAAGGTCTTAAATACTTGAACCAAGCAATCGAAAAAGATCCTAGTTTTTGGGAGGCGCACATGATGGCTGGAGAATTTGCCGAAATGTTGGGTGATTACGAACAAGCAATCGATCATTTTAAAAAAGCATTGGCAATTAATCCGCAAAGACAATCTACAGGAAGTACTTATTTTTTCTTAGCAAATTTGCAGCAAGCGGTTGGCGATTACGATGATGCTATTCGAAACATTGACTTGTTTCAGCAGTTTAAAAATGCCAATGATGAGTTGATTAGAAAGTCTTATACCATTAGAGAAAGTTGTGTCTTTGCAAAAGCAGCAATAGGAAACCCAATTGATTTTAATCCAATTAATATTGGTCCTGGTATTAACACGGCACAACCAGAATATTTCCCAACAATCACAGTTGATGGAAAAACAATTTTGTTTACTCGAAGAATTAAAGACGGTCGCGTGAGAGGACCTATTGCAGAGCAAGAAGATTTTTTCGTTTCTCAACTAAGTAATAAAAATATTTGGCAAACAGCTGTCGAAATGCCACCGAATGTGAATACAATTAACAATGAAGGCGCGCCAACCATTGCTCCTGATGGTCGATCTTTGGTTTTTGTAGCTTGTCCTGACGCAACCGGAACAGATTACGGAGTCAACAGAAACGGTAGAGGAAGTTGCGATTTATTCTACACCAAGAAATTAGGTTCTAGATGGACCAACCCTGTCAATCTACCTGGAAAAGTAAACAGTTATCATTGGGAAACTCAACCTTCTCTTTCGTCAGATGGAAAAACGATGTATTTTATTAGAGGAATTAGAGGGAGAAATCAAACGCAGAATTCTGATATTTATGTCACAAAACTGCAAGCAGATGGTACTTGGGGAACAGCAGTTAGATTGCCTGACCATATCAACACTCCTGATCAAGAAGAATCGGTACTGATTCACCCTGATGGAAAAACCTTGTACTTTGCTTCTAGAGGACATGTTGGTATGGGAGGATCTGATTTGTTTGTTTCGAGAATGGACAAAGATGGAAATTGGTCTAAGCCAGAGAACTTAGGTTATCCTATCAATACAAAGTACGATGAGAACTCATTGATGGTTTCTCCAGATGGTGAAATTGCTTTCTTCGCTTCTGATAGAGAAGGTGGATTTGGAGGACTTGATATTTATTATTTCCAGATGCCAGAACATTTGCGTCCAACCAAGACACTTTATTTTGAAGGATTGGTTTACGACATTAAAACAAGACAACCTGTTGCTGGAAAATTTCAATTGATTGATTTAGCAACTGGAAAAGAAGTTATTTATTCTGAAGCAGATAAGCTTACAGGAGAATTTATGGTTTCACTCCCTGTTAATAAAGAATATGCTTTGAATGTATCTTATCCAGGTTACGCATTCTTCTCTCAAAACTTCAATATGACGAATCCTGAAGGTTTAGAAGCAATTCACATGGATGTGCCAATGGTTCCGCTAAAAGATGGTGGACAGTCAATTATTCTTGCCAATGTTTTCTTTGACTTGAATAAATCGACATTGAGAAAGACCTCTTTTATAGAATTAGATAAATTGGTTTCTTTTTTAAATGAGAATAAGGAGGTGAAAATTGAAATTGGTGGGCATACCGATTCTCGCGGAGATGCGCAAAAGAACATTACACTTTCTAACAATAGAGCGAAATCTGTTTACGAATATGCTGTTTCTAAAGGAATAGATAAAACGAGGTTATCTTTTAAAGGATACGGTTCAACTCAACCTGTTCATAGTGATGAAGAAATTGCGAAGATGACTACTAAGAAAGAAAAAGAAGCTGCTCACCAAGCCAATCGAAGAACGGAATATAAGGTGGTGGAATAACAGTTGAAAAACTGAATGGTGAAAGTTGAAGTAGACTGTTGTTAAAATTATGAATTATGAATTATTGACGTTGACTTTTTGTTAATGCTAAAGTTGAAATCACTTCATTATTCTTCTGTTCAATATTGGATATTATGAGAAATAATGTAAAATATTGAATGATAAACCGAGAAATGTAAAAGTTTCGATGTAAAAACTAAATCACTTACAACACTTCATCATTCTTCTGTTGAATGTTCAATATTGGATATTAAAGAGTGTAAAAACCGATAAATCTAAAAGGCCAAGACGTAACTTAGTATTGACAACATATACCCACTAATCAGCGAATAACCGTTAGTTCGAGATTACCTTTGGTGTTACTTCGTGGTACATCTCGGACCAAACGTAAAATAGCACACCTCTCGTTCGTAAAACTCTCTCGAAAAAGTGGCTATACCAATTGTGCGTTCAAATTAGCGCTTTTTTTGTACATTGAAGCGGTGAAAAGGAATGATAGATGGAGTTGCTATGGTTAAATAAAGTTTTTGGTTTGAGAGACCAAGACCACGCGAAAGGTTCGCGCCATTAGTTAAAGAATTCCTTTAATTTCTCTCTACGTTTTTTCTTTTTTCTTGCTCGCTTCTCTTGGAACGTTTCCTTCGTTGGGTTATAATCAGAATTCTTAACATCGTGTTTCTGTTTTTCATAACGAGCTCTATTTTCTAAACCAGAATTAGTCATATAATAATCATAAGCAAACAATCCACCTAGAAGTAGTAAAACAACAATTACTATAGCCTTAATTAATCTTATCATATTTTTTGGTTGTCAATAATTAACTCTAACTAATTGATTATTTCTTTTTCGTGCTCTTTGATGGTCTTAAAAAGGTGTATTCCCTGGAGTGTTTTTATTATCTAGCTGTCTTCTGTCTGGCTTTCCAGTTGACTTAGCAGTTCTTTTCGGTCCTGTTTTAATTCCCATAACATTAGTTTAAATTGATGATTTACTACAAGTAAACCATTTTAAAACCACCAAACAAGAGTATAAATACTCTAATTTAGATTTCTTATTAACCTCCCAATCATCTATTCTTTCTTGCCTTTTCCTTTTTTCTTGCACTTCTTTTTCTTCTTGGTTGTTGGCATGGCATCATCTTCCGCTTCATCGCCTGTTGGTTTTCCGAAAGAATAAGTCTCTCTACCTTGCTCATCGTAACGATGTTCTTCAATTAACACATCTTTCTTGTACAAGGATTTACTCTTCGTTTTTGAATCAGGATAATAAACAATGAACCAACCTTCTTTCTTGCCTTTTTTAAACGTTTTTGTTTCTTGAACGTGTCCTTGATAGAAAAATATTTTATAATCTCCATCTTTCACTCCCATGTCCCAATGTTCTATTTTTAGAGGTTTCCCATCATCATAGAAGTATTTTGCCTCGTCGTCTTTTTTGCCTTGCTTGTAATTAATTTCTTCGATTACGATGCCTTCTAAGTTGTATATCTTAAAAGCACCATCCATTATTCCTCCCTTGTAATTAACCTCTCTCTTTATTCTTGAACCAGGGTAATACGTTCGCTTCACACCGTCTAAACGACCGTTTTTGTAGTTTTCCCATTTAGTGGTGTCACCTTCTTTCTTCATGAAGATGTGTTTTCCATGTTTTTCTCCCAAATAATAGTTCATTTCCCATGCTAAATATTGCGTGCTATCATACATATATAGCCACTGACCAGATTCTGCACCTTGAATGTGAGAACGGACAACTTGCGGGCATCCTGACTCGTAATAAGTAGTATCAATACCGTTTTCTTTGCCATTGACAAAGGTTATTTTTCGAGCAAGTACTCCATTCATGTGGCAAGATTCACAAGTTCCGGTAAAAGGTTTTCCAGCGCTTTGAGAATTAACCATATCTCTATTATTCAAATAAACAATGTCTGCATCTTGGTCATAATCCAAGCGATCTCCGCAATCTACTATTCCTGCTAGTTTACCGCATTGCCATTCAGCATATCGTCTTGTTTGTACTCTATTTCCACTTTTATCTTTTACGAAGTAACAAGAATCCTTTTGTTTGATTTCAGGAATTTGCGCAGAGGCATCCATTCCAATAAAGAGGAATAAGATGAATGATAAAAATAATTTCATAGTTGTTGTTTTTCAATGTTACACAATTATTGTTCCGACTTTAGTTCTTCTAGTTGTTGGCGCATTGCGTCCGGAATTGCAATGGTTTTGTGCTGTTCGTTGTCGTATCCAACTAAAACAGAACGCCCCTTGCAACACAAGTTTTCTTTCACTTTTAATTCATAACTTAAGGTAAAGCTTTTGTTACCGATTGCTTCCACAAACATCGTAATTTCAGGAGAATCCGTTAAGACAACAGGTCGGATGTATTCTACTTCATTTTTGAGAAGAATAATGCCGTCTTTGTTCCAGTCCCACTCACGGTCAAGCATGTATTTAAAATAATGCATCCGTGTATTCTCAAAATAACTGAGGTAGGTTGCGTTATTAACATGTCCCATTACGTCGATGTCTGCAAAACGAACTTGAATTGGTGCTGGTGGAATTTTCATTGATTTAATTTTATCAAATATAGTTAATTCAATAATTATTTCGATATTTAGAAAACGAAAATTAATCAATGCTCAATAGTCAACATCAATTTTACTTACTATCAGAAATCTTCATCTCATTAATTGGTGCAATGTTGCTTTTAGCTATATGGTCTGCGGTGCAACGTTATTTCAAAAATCAGCTAGCACATGAAATCTCTGTTAAACGAGTCGATAAAGGACTGATTTACCTAAGTCTTTCTTTGTTTGTTTGGTGCCTATCTGCAATCATCACTTTCTTTACAACAACAGTTGGCAATGAATGGATCATCCTCATCAGTCAGAATATTTTCTCTATCCTCAACAGTTTATTCTTAATTCTAGCCCTCTTTTATTTAGACCACGCTCCCTCCTACTTATACAACAACCCCAAGAATGCAAAACGCATCATTCTATTTCTAATTGGGCTATCTATTCTCTCTTTTATTCTCGCAGTAATTTTTAAAGACGGCACAAACACCTATGGAATTAGATTCAGTGTAATTCCCGATCTTTTACTCTCTGCAATTTTGTCTTGGTTTTTGGCAATTTCACTATACAGGACATTTACTTACAGAAAAATGAAAATTGTTTCCATCATTTCCGTTTTGGTGATTGCGCTTATATTTATATCTCAATTTCCGCAAGCTTTTCATATTCAAGAATTTGAATTCTTCAGTGACTTAATAAAAATCATTGCTAAAACAGGATTGATTTCTATTTTCTTAGTCCTTGGAACAAGCTGGGTCATTGAATTAGCACAAACTCCAAATGTAACCACCATGAGAATTCAGTTCACAGACTGGAATCAATTAAACCTCTCTATCCCCACCAAAGGTATCGAAAATCAAGTGGTAGAATTTGGAAGCAAGACTACGCAGTTCAGCAACTTGCTCAAATTTGCTATTCGCAGAAAGTATGCGCAAGAAAAAGATATGTGCATTGAAGTTGCTAATGGTGGAGAAATTCAAAGCCAAACCTATCTTTCAAGAATTGTCGAAAACATCAACGATATCTTAGCGCTTCAAGAAGAAGAAGAAGAAGGAAAACTCAACAGAAATGATTTATTCACCTTCATCGGACAAGGGAAGTATCGTTTGCGATTCATCCCTGAAAACATCGTGATTGACAGTGCTTTGCTCAAAGAATTTGTAGAGAACACTGACAATGAGAAATACGGAGGTTATATCCCTAGACAACACTAAACCACTAAAAAACAATCAAATACCACAGTTACAATTAATCACAATTGAGAAATTGTAATTATACTTCCTCACAATGATTCTTTCTTAAGCAAGCAAACCTGTACTTGCATTCAATTAGTAATTAAACTCAATTGAACATGAAAAATCAAGTAGCTGAACAGACACTTTTTGGACATCCAAAAGGACTCTTTTATTTATTCTTTGCAGAATTGTGGGAACGATTCTCTTTCTACGGAATGCGTGCATTATTAATGCTCTATATGACGCAATATTTAATGTACGACGACAAAATGTCCTTTGGGATATTTGCCGCTTATGGTTCTCTTGTCTATGTCACTCCTCTTATAGGTGGAATCGTTGCAGATAAAATATTAGGTTATAAAAAATCAATTATTCTCGGAGGTATATTAATGGCTGCGGGTCATTTTATTCTCACAATTGAGCATCCAATTACCTTCTATTCTGCACTAGCCTTACTAATTGTTGGAAATGGATTTTTTAAACCAAACATATCTTCTTTTGTTGGTAGTTTATACCAGAAAGGAGATGAAAGACGCGATTCAGGATTCATGATTTTTTACATGGGAGTAAATATTGGCGGTTGGATTGCTCCCTTACTTTGCGGCTGGTTAGGAATCACCTACGGATGGCATTATGGCTTCGGACTTGCAGGAATTGGAATGCTTTTCGGATTGTTTGTTTTTAATAGAGCTGTCAAAAAAGGAGTGTTCGGAGAAAAGGGAGAGGTTGCCAATAAAGAACTATATGAGCAACGATTTGCAGGTGTTAAAACGGGGCAATTAGTAACCATTGGTGCAATTTTGATGATTCCAATTATGGCATTGATTGTCAAATTCAATGAGTTTGAGCATTACCTGGTATGGTTAGTAAGTTTCGGTATAATTACCATTCTCTTCATTATTTTTAAACAAGCAACAAAAACAGAAAGAGGACAATTAGGTGTATTAATTTACTTCACAGTTCTGGCCTGTTTATTTTTCATCGTTTTTGAACAAGCAGGGTCTTCTCTTACTCTTTTTGCAGAAAGAAATGTCGATTTAAGAGGAATCAATGCTTCTCAATCCAACAGTCTGAATTCTTTCTACATCATTCTTTTAGCCATTCCATTTACTTGGCTTTGGACTTATCTTTCAAGAATGCACAAAAACCCAAGCTCTCCATTTAAAATGGGATTAGGTCTTGTTTTAGTTGGATTGGGATTTTTAACCTTTGGTTATTCGTCCAATTACATGAATGATACTGCACAGGTTCCAATGCTCTTCCTCATTGCTGGGATATTCATTTATACGCTGGGAGAATTATTTCTTTCTCCTATCGGACTATCTAAGGTTACAGAATTATCACCAAAGAAGTTTGTTTCCTTCCTCATGGGAGTTTGGTTTTTAGCATCATTCTATGGACATTTCTTCGCAGGTAAAATTGCACAACTTACAACGATAGTTGAAGGAGAGGAAAGTGTATTTACCAAAGGTGTTTTTGCTAATCTGACTCCGAAAATAACAGGACTTAATTATCAAGAAATACAATCAATGGGAGAAGCACATTTACAACTCTATTCTTACGTTTCTGTTTTTACAGGAATAGGCTTAGTGACATTTTTTATTGGTTTACTGGCGATTCTAATTGTTCCATTTGTTAAGAGATTTATGGGGGGCGTAAAATAAATACGGCATTCTACGTATAGATTGCAACTACTAGATGCGTTATATTTGATGTATATAATTATTAAACAAAATAAGAACATGAAAAATTTAATCACATCTTTCCTATTCAGCATTATCGTAACGGCTTCTTTTGGAGCAATCACTGAACCTCCTTTTTATACTGCAGAATTCCCTGCTAGTGAATCAGGAACCATTATGATGGACTATACATCTGTGCATGTGCCATCGCAAGACAAAACTTATTACGAATGTATGGTTTGGAACACTGATACAGGTAAATCTGTGTTGTATTTTTACAGTTTTTCAGATAAAAAATTTAAAGCTTATGAAGAGAATGTACAATTACCAAGTATGCCACTGGTCCATTCTTCAGAAGGTAGAATCATGATGGATTACACATCGGTTCATGTCCCTTCTCAAGATAAGACTTATTACGAATGTATGGTTTGGGATACAGAAACTGGAGAATCAAAACTGTATTTCTATGACTACTCTACTAAAGGATTTAAAGCATACGAAGACAATGTACAACTACCGAGTTCTCCATTAAACGGCACAGCAAAAGGAAACTACATGATGGATTACACGTCTGTGCATGTACCATCACAAGATAAAACCTATTATGAATGCATGATTTGGGATACAAAAACTGGAGAATCAAAACTATATTTCTATAGTTATACTGATAAAGGATTTAAAGCATATGAAGAAAATGTGCAACTTCCTTCAAATCCTTTTGGTGCTGTTCATAGTAGCGAAAAATAATTTACTCCTAAAAGTTGAAGCTCGTAATGAATTACATTGCGAGCTTTTTTTTTTTACAATTCTTGGTCAAAAATATCAACCATATATTTGTACAAATCGGGGTGTTTCTTTTTAAAGTTTTTAGGGCTGCTGAAAAAGTATTCGCTCACAACAGCTAAAAATTCTGCATTATTTGTCAAACCGTAAGGATTAATATCTGATTTCCGATTCATGACAGCCTCCATCTCTTCTTTGATTTCAAACAACCATGAACCAACGTACGAGTTTTCTAGTAATCGCTCTGGAACCCCATCAATGTCACCATCAGTTCCATCTAACAAATGAACAAACTCATGAATACCAACATTATGCTTGCTTCGGCTTCCATTATAAGCTGCCAATAAATCCGGCTTAGAAAGAATAACTGTTCCTTTCAACCCTTTATTACCAACCATTCCTGTTATAAACTGTTGATGATTCTTGTGCTTTACCGTGTTGAAATCTTCATCAAAACTTCCTGGATAAATTAAAACTGTTCTTACAGAAGGATAATTAAAATTTGGAAAAGCAAAGGTTGGAATGACTGCACTTGAAGCAACCATTAATCGAACGGTATCATCAATCGTAGTATCGACGGCTTCTATGTTTTTATCAGAAAGAAAACGAAGTAATTGCCTCTCAAACAACTCTTTATCTTCCTTGTTTAAATTTCTATAGAATAAAACCTTACTGTTTAAAATAGATTTCCATTCTTTCGAAAAATCCAAGTCTAATACGTCTTGCTTCTCTTGTTTTTTCTTTCTTTGAGAATTGCTCACAAATAGTATTACACCAATTAGCAAAACCGAAACGAATATAAAAAGTGCTGTCTGCATAAAGCGTTATTTCTTAAAGTAATCAATCGCTAAATCATAGGATCTTAGTCCAAACCCAAAGATGCAACCTTCTGCAACATCCGAAATCATTGACACGTGACGAAAGGATTCTCTTTCCATGATGTTGCTGATATGAACTTCAACTACTGGAGTTTTTATTGCTGCGATGCAATCTCGAATAGCAACACTTGTGTGCGTATATCCTCCAGCATTTAATATAATTCCATCGTGATTAGACGCCTGAAGCTTATCAATGATTTCACCTTCAATATTGGTTTGAAAATAGCTTAAATCAACTTCTTTAGAAGATGTTAATTCTTCAAAATAAGATTCAAATGATACTTTCCCGTATATTTCTTCTTCTCGTTGACCAATTAAATTTAAATTTGGTCCATTGATAATTAATAATCGCATAAATGTCGTCTTGGAATCGCTATATTAAGGATTTTGTTTCATACTTGAAAATCGAAAAAGGATTGGCAGAGAATTCTGTCGCTGCTTATTTGAGAGATGTGGAGAAATTACGAGGCTTTTCTGAAGGCATAAACCGTTCTCCAAAAGAAATAGACTACTCTATTCTCAAGCAATTTATTCAAGAATTATTTGACCTAGGATTAAGTGCAAGAAGCCAAGCGAGAATTATTAGTGGAATCAAACAATTCTACAAATACCTCATTCTAGAGAAAGAAATAGATGCCGATCCAAGTGAATTGTTAGAGATGCCTTCTATCGGAAGAAAATTACCTGAAGTACTTTCTGTGGAAGAAATAGATGCTTTAATAGATGCAATTGATTTAAGTAAACCCGAAGGACATCGAAATAAAGCAATCATAGAAACATTATACAGTTGTGGTTTACGCGTTTCTGAATTGGTCAATTTACAGTTCGAAAATTTATTCTTTGATGAAGGCTTTATTCGCGTTATAGGGAAAGGAAATAAGCAAAGACTCGTTCCTGTGAGTCCAACTGTAGAGAAAGAGATGGATCTTTATACAGAAAATGTTCGAGCGACTTTAAACATCAAAAAAGGACATGAAAGCTATGTGTTTCTCAATCGTCGAGGTGCAAAACTGACACGTGTAATGATTTTTACCATCATCAAAAACCTTGCGCAAGAGACTGGTTTACAGAAGAATATAAGCCCACATACTTTTCGACATTCTTTTGCTACGCATTTATTAGAAGGAGGAGCAAACCTGAGAGCGATTCAAGAAATGTTGGGGCATGAATCGATTCTCACAACAGAAATATACACACATTTGGATCAAGAATTTTTACGTGAAGCAATTATTTCATTTCATCCGAGAAACAGGCAATGATTCAAGGTTCTAAGGATTTAAGGATTCAATGTTCTAATGATTTAATGGGATTACCGGAGAAGGTTAATTCAAAGTACTGAGTGTTGATTGTGAAGAAAAAACCTCCATTATACACTCATCACTTCTAACTCATCACTCCTCACTTATCACTCTAACAGGTATCAACTTCAATCAACCACCTTCCCATACAAATCATAATGGTCTGCTTTGGTGATTTCAATCATTGCAAAATCTCCAAGTCTCAAGTGGAATTCATCTTTACGGACCAACACCTCATTATCAACGTCAGGAGAATCAAATTCTGTTCTTCCGATATAATAATCTCCTTCAACCTTATCGAAAAGAACTTTGTAGGTCTTCCCTATTCTTTCTTGGTTCAGTTCATAACTAATGCCCGATTGCAATTCCATAATTCTATCTGCACGCTCTTTCTTTACATCCTCTGGAACATCATCCTCAAAATTATAAGCATGTGTATTTTCTTCGTGAGAATAGGTAAAAATCCCTAAACGTTCGAAGCGAGAACGTTCTACAAAGTCATACATCTCTTGAAAATCTTCTTCCGTTTCTCCTGGGTAACCAGAAATAAGTGTTGTTCTCAATGCAATGTTAGGATTCTTCTCTCTTAACTCGTTGATTAATTCTTCTGTCTTTTCTCGTGTGATACCACGACGCATTGCTTTTAACATTTTCGTAGATCCGTGTTGCAATGGAATATCCAAATAATTACAAACATTCTCACGCTTATTCATTACTTCAATAACATCCATCGGGAAGTTGTTTGGAAAAGCATAGTGTAATTTAATCCATTCAATTCCTTCAACATCAGCCAATTGATCAATCAAATCTGCCAATGCTCTTTTCTTGTAAATATCTAAACCATAATAGGTTAAGTCTTGCGCGATCAACATCAATTCTTTGACCCCTTTTGCAGCTAGAGATTTTGCATGCTTTACTAATTCTTCAATTGGCGTAGAAACGTGCTTCCCTCTCATTAAAGGAATGGCGCAAAAAGAACAAGGTCTATCGCAACCTTCTGCAATCTTAAAATATGCATAATGAGAAGGAGTTGTTAACAACCTCTCTCCAATTAATTCATGCTTATAATCCGCTTTTAATGTCTTAAATAAACGAGGCAATTCTCTTGTCCCAAAAAACGCATCAACCTCAGGAATCTCTTTTTCTAAATCATCTTTGTAACGTTGAGAAAGACAACCAGTAACATAGACTTTATCAACCAGCCCTTCTTTTTTTGCTTCTGCATAGCTGATAATCATTTCGATTGATTCTTGCTTAGCATTGTCAATAAAACCGCAGGTATTAATAATTACAATTTCAGAATCTTCACTCTGTGATTCGTGCTCCACTTCAAAGTTATTCCCTTTTAGTTGAGCCATTAATACCTCTGAATCAAATAAGTTTTTAGAGCAACCTAAAGTCACCACGTTCACCTTATTCTTCTTTAGCGTTTTTGTTTTCATGGTGCAAAGATAAGGATTCAATAATGTTATTCATATTTTATTATCTAATGTTCTTAAAATGGTATTATATTTGAACATCTAAAGCAAAATAACAATTATGAAATTATTCTTATTCCTCCCAATATTGGCTTTTTTATTTTCTTGTGGAAATGTAAAAAAAGCAAATAAAGACACTGTAAAAGTTGATGCCTCAACAATCGTCATTGATGAAGAAGCTCAAGTTAAAACCCCACCAGAGGGCAAACCACAAAGAAATGCTATGGTAAAATCAACAATTGGAAGTTTTAAAGAGTCAGATGCTTTTTCTATTCAAGACGCACAAATAAAAGGAAATACATTACTATTAACCATCACTTATGGAGGAGGTTGTGCTGAGCATAAATTTGAATTTATTGGAAGTCCAATGATCATGAAATCAATGCCACCCATACGTTCTGTACAATTAATTCACGATTCAGCAAACGACAACTGTAAAGCTATCGTAACTCGAATAGTTGAGATCGATTTAAAAAATATCGCCTACACTCCAAAGCCAGGTTCTGAACTTATGCTAATGCTTAAAGGGTGGGACAAAAAAATTAAATACACTTACGAATAATGAAAATTGGCGTTTTACTTTCTGGTTGCGGTGTTTACGATGGCGCTGAAATCCAAGAAGCAGTTCTTACATTACTAGCTATTGAAGAAATTGATGCAGAAGCAGTTTGCATCTCTGTAAACAAGAACCAACACCATGTTATCAATCATTTGACTGGAGAAGAAATGCCTGAGCAACGAAACATGCTCACTGAAAGCGCACGAATTGCTAGAGGTTCTGTTAAAGATATTTCAAAAGTTGCCCCGGCAGATATTGACGCATTAATCATTCCTGGAGGATTTGGTTCTGCAAAGAATTTCACAACTTGGGCATTCAATGGTCCTGATGGAGAAATTCTTCCAGAAGTTAAATTATTTTTAGTCAATTTAGCGAACATTGGAAAGCCAATCGCCGCTCTATGCGTTAGCCCTGTTGTACTTGCTAAAGCTTTGCAAGGATCTAGCATTCATTCTGAAATGACTATTGGGACAGACAAAGAAAAATCTCTTTACGACATTCAAGAATTCTCCGATGGCTTAGCTCAATGTGGCACAGAAACGACCATGAAATCCGTTAGAGAAATTAACATTGACAAAGTAAATAAAATTGTCACTGCGCCATGTTATATGATGGATGCATCCATTCTTGATGTAAGAAAAAACATCCGCTCTGCCGTTGAAGCATTGCGTGATTTAGTTTAAAAAATAATCTAAATCATAAAATCACAATTAACATATTAACAACTTTTTTAGCAAATTGTTAGAAACTCCCTTCATTTTTCTACAATATCTGTCTATTTATACGTTAAATTTGTAGTGTTAATAAAGCGAAAGCTGTAAACTAATTTTATGGACGTATTTGGTAAGAAAGCAAAAAATGCCAATTTAAACGAATCAATTGGATTAACTAACCTAGGAAACCAATTTTGGAACCTCTCTCCTTCTGAACTTATAGAAGACACAATCATTAACGGACAAGGAGTCTTAACGGACACTGGTGCAATCGCTATCGAAACAGGTGAATTCACAGGACGATCGCCTAAAGATCGATTTATTGTCTGTGATGAAAAAACAGAAGATGCTGTTTGGTGGGGTGATATTAATATTAAGTTTTCTCCAGAGAAATTTGATGCACTTTACAATAGAATGAAGGCTTATTTAGCTGGAAAAGATGTTTATGTGAAAGATGCGCAAGCTTGTGCTGATCCTGCACACAAATTAAATCTACGTGTAGTAACAGAATTTCCTTGGTCGAATCATTTTGCACACAACATGTTTTTACGTCCAACAGATGAAGAAATAATGGACTTCGATCCAGAATGGACGGTAGTTTGTGCTCCTGGTTTTATGGCTGATCCAGCAATAGACGGAACTCGTCAACATAATTTTGCCATTTTAAATTTCACACGTAAAATGGCCATCATCGGTGGTACAGGATACACAGGAGAAATTAAGAAAGGGATTTTCTCGGTATTGAACTTCATTCTTCCACATGAGAAGAATGTATTGTCAATGCACTGCTCTGCAAACATTGGAAAAGATGGTGATACTGCTGTATTCTTTGGTCTTTCTGGAACTGGAAAAACGACCTTATCGTCAGATCCTGACAGAAGATTAATCGGTGATGATGAACACGGCTGGTCAGACAATACCGTTTTCAACTTTGAAGGAGGTTGCTACGCAAAAACCATTGATTTATCTCAAGAAAAAGAACCTCAAATCTACGATGCAATTAAGTACGGAGCAATTCTAGAAAATATTGGCTTTATTGAAGGTACTTCTAAACCTGATTATGAGAATGTTGAGATTACGCAAAACACACGTGTATCTTATCCTATTCATCACATTGACAATATCGTTGAGCCATCAATAGGTGGAGCCCCGAAAAATATATTCTTTTTAACAGCAGATGCTTTTGGTGTATTGCCTCCAATTTCTAAGTTAACAAAAGAACAAGCAATGTACCACTTCATGTCTGGTTATACCGCAAAGGTGGCTGGAACCGAAATGGGAGTTACTGAACCTCAAACAACATTCTCAGCTTGTTTTGGAGCTGCATTTTTACCATTGCATCCTGCAAAGTATGCAGAGTTACTAGGAGAAAAGTTAGATGGAACAGACATCAATGTTTGGTTAATAAATACAGGTTGGTCTGGCGGTTCTTATGGCGTTGGAAGCAGAATGAAACTATCTTACACAAGAGCAATGATTACTGCAGCTATGAATGGAGAATTAGAAAATGTAGAATTTAAAACACAAGCTATTTTTGAATTAGCAATGCCAACTTCAGTTCCTGGAGTGCCTTCTGAGATATTAAACCCAAGAGATACATGGGCTGATAAATCGGCATTCGATGATACTGCTAATAATCTAGCAGGACAGTTTATTAAGAATTTTGAAATATTTGCTAAAGAATCAAGTGAAGCAATCTTATCTGCTGCACCAAAGGTGATGGTTTAAGAATAATTCAGTATAAAAAAAAATACGTCAGGTTTCAGCTTGCACGTATTTTTTTTTTATTACGATTAACTAAAATTTATGCCTAGCCCCCAACAATTAGTCTTGATCCAGAAAAAGCGATAGCTTTTGAGAAGCAAACGTTAGTGCTGCTTCAATCCCTCTATCATACAAAATCTAATGATAAAAAAAAGAGCCTCACAGACTGCGAAACTCTTTTTAAACTGGCGGAGAATGAGAAGAAAAAGCGATAGCTTTTGAGAAGCAAACGTTAGTACTGCTTCAATCCCTCCTTGCATACATAAAACTAACAAAACAAAAAAAGAGCTTCACGGACTGCGAAACTCTTTTTAAACTGGCGGAGAATGAGGGATTCGAACCCCCGGTACCTTGCGGTACGCTGGTTTTCAAGACCAGTGCATTCGACCACTCTGCCAATTCTCCGCGCCAAAAGTACTGATACTTTATTTAACAACAATAATTTTTATGCTCTTTTTTAATTTATTTTTCAAAAAACATCCCTGAGTTCTAATACATAACAGTTTAAACACACTGAATAACCTTAAAATCAATGGAGTATGATTCACCTTAATAAACGGTTCACTTTTTGTACTTTTGCTAGAAATCAATTGGACTCAATGAGATACATTTTAATACTTATCATTTCTTTTCTAATTCCATTACTTGCGACATCGCAAAACAAAGAACTGAGAGCTTACCTAGATAGTAAACAGTTTTATGCTCCGTCTGATGGAAACTATGTTGAATTTTACCTTCAGTTTGTAGCAACATCGATTAATTATACGGGAGAAAATGATGGTTTAATTGGAGAATTAGCCATTCAGATGGCTATTACACAAAATGACAAAAAAATCATTTCAGATGCTTATCGTTTGAAAACACCTTTTATGAAGGACAGTATTTTAGACGATTTTTACGATGTCAAACGTTTTGCCCTTCAACCTGGAGAATACACTTTCTCTATACAGTTGCAAGACTTAAATAGCGACCACAAACCTTTGGTTACTTCTCAACAAATAATTATAGATGACCTTTCGAAAGGAATTACCATTTCTGACATTCAAGTTGCTGAAGTAGCAAGCCCTGGTGATGGAACATCTCCCTTTTTTAAATCTGGCTATGACATTATCCCAAGACTTGCGACCTTCTACCCTGAAGAATTGACAAGTATTCCTGTTTACTTTGAGATTTATAATTCTAATTTTCTGGAAGATTCTGTATTTGCCATCAAACAAACAATCGTTAACGCTCTAACTAATGAAGAATTGGAAAAATTCACACATTATTCAAAATTAAATGCTGCAGAAGTTGTCCCATATCTGAAACAGGTTGATATTACAGATTTAGTTACAGGTAAGTACATTTTAAAATTCACCCTAATCAATAAAAAGATGACGGAACTATCTAGTCAATCTTATGATTTTGATAGAAGTAACGATGTTGCTTACGATTATTTCTCTGATGAAATTGTGCTAGACCCAGAATTTCAAGCATCGATTACTGATGATAGTATTGGTTATTATTTAGAAAGTTTAATTCCTATTTCTGAAGCAAATGAAATCCGTAACATCTTAAAAATTGCAAAAAATAGAGATGCTGACAATGCTCGAAAATACATTCAACGGTATTGGTTAAAAACAGCACCTAAGAATACTTATGAGCATTGGATGAAATACAAAACCCAAGTACAAAGTGTTCAAAAGTACTTTGGAGGAACAATTCAAAAAGGACATGAAACAGATCGAGGTCGTGTTTATTTAAAATACGGTGCCCCAACTCGCATCAATAGAAATGACAATTCTGCAGCAGAGTATCCTTATGAAATCTGGGAGTACAACAGAATAGGTGCCTATAATGACAAGAAATTTATTTTCTACAATCCAAATGTTGCAACCAACTCATACATTCTAATACATTCTGATTTAATAGGAGAAGTGAAAGACCCTAATTGGCCGCAAAAACTCTCTCGTTCGAAGTCTAATTCTGGAAATCAATTTGGGAACAATAGTCGTGACATGTTTAGAGAGTAATCTCAAAAAAAACAATTAGATTTGTTCTTCGTGAAAAACATTGCTATCGTCATACTTAATTGGAATGGAAAAGAGCTTTTAGAGCAATTCCTACCGAACGTTATCAATTATTCCGGTGATGCCAGAATAATTGTGGCAGATAATGCATCTTCTGATGAGTCAATTGATTTTATAGAAAATACATATCCTACAATAGAAATTATACGAAACCAGCAAAACGGAGGTTTTGCCAAAGGATATAACGATGCCTTAAAGCAAGTAAATGCTGAATTTTACGTCCTTCTTAATAGCGACGTAGAAGTCACTGAGAATTGGCTAGAACCTATGTTCAATGCAATGAGGAATCCTAAAACAGCAGGATGCCAACCTAAAGTTCTTGCTTATAATAATAGAGAATATTTTGAGCACGCAGGTGCAGCAGGAGGATTTATCGATAAGAATTACTTTCCTTTTTGTAGAGGTCGACTATTTGACAATGTTGAGAAAGACAACGGTCAATATGATACTGAAATTGAAATATTCTGGGCGACTGGTGCTTGCATGATGATTCGTGCAGAGTTGTTTCACAAAGCCAACGGATTTGACGAAGATTTCTTTGCTCACATGGAAGAAATTGATCTTTGCTGGAGAATTAAAAAATGGGGATATCATTTCAAAGTTATTCCTAGTTCAAAGGTTTATCACGTTGGAGGAGGAACTCTCCCCTATTCTTCTCCCCAAAAAGTGTATTACAATTTTCGGAATAACTTGATGATGATTACCAAAAATCATGAAGGGTATTGGGCGCCAAAATTATATTACAGAATGGCTCTAGACGGAGTTGCTGCGGCAATGTTTCTATTTAAAGGTCAATTCAAATCCTTCTCTGCAGTTTTTAATGCTCACATGTATCAGCATTCTCATTTAAGAAAAACATTAAAAAAGAGAAAGGAAATTCAACAAGGAACAACTCATTTTGATGCTTCTGGATTCTACCGAGGTAATATTCTTTGGTCTTATTTTATTCAGAAAAAGAAAAAAAGCTCAGAATTAGAATCAAGTAAGTTTGATTAAGGCCTAGCTTATTGTTTGCCTTCATTTTGATGATTAGTAAAGAAATTGAATAGAGATACGGAAAATCTCTTCTTGATCTCCAAATCCCCTCCTTAAATTCTTTTAAAATCGATAGAAATTCACTACATTCGCCCGACAAATTAGAAACACATTAAAAACACATAATTACATGGCTTTTGACATAGAAATGATAAAAGAAGTGTATGCTCGTTACCCAGAAAGAGTAGCAGCGGCACGAAAGGTTGTAGGAAAACCTTTGACATTAGCAGAGAAAATTTTATACACTCATCTTTGGGATGGGGCAGCGAACACTGCTTTTGAAAGAGGAAATGCATACGTTGATTTTGCTCCCGATAGAGTAGCAATGCAAGATGCAACTGCACAAATGGCACTTCTTCAATTTATGCAAGCAGGAAAAGAAAAAGTGGCTGTACCTTCAACTGCACACGCTGATCACTTAATTCAAGCAAAATTAGGAGCAAGTGTCGATTTGCAGGAAGGAATCAATAAAAACAATGAAGTATTTAATTTCTTAAGCTCTGTATGTGATAAATACGGAATTGGATTTTGGAAGCCAGGTGCAGGAATTATTCATCAAGTTGTTTTAGAAAATTATGCATTCCCTGGAGGAATGATGATTGGAACCGATTCTCATACGGTAAATGCTGGTGGATTAGGAATGGTAGCAATTGGTGTTGGTGGTGCTGACGCTGTTGATGTAATGGCAGGAATGGCATGGGAATTAAAAATGCCAAAATTGATTGGTGTTAAATTAACAGGGAAGTTAAACGGTTGGACAGCTCCAAAAGATATCATTTTGAAAGTTGCTGGAATTCTGACTGTAAAAGGTGGAACAGGAGCAATTGTAGAATACTTTGGAGACGGTGCAGAAAACATTTCTTGTACAGGTAAAGGAACTATTTGTAACATGGGTGCGGAAGTTGGAGCAACGACTTCTACATTTGGTTACGATGATTCTATGAGAAGATATTTAGCCTCTACGGGGAGACAAGATGTTGTAGATGCTGCGGATAAAGTAGCTGAACATTTAACAGGTGATGCAGAAGTTTATGCGAAACCAGAGCAGTATTTCGATCAAGTAATTGAAATTAACTTAGATACATTAACACCTCATTTAAACGGTCCTTTTACGCCAGATTTAGCAACACCTGTTTCAGAAATGAAAGAAGCTGCAGCGAAGAATGATTGGCCAACAGATATTGAATGGGCATTGATTGGTTCTTGTACGAATTCTTCGTACGAAGATTTATCGAGAGCAGCTTCTATTGTAAAGGATGCGATGGAGAAAGGTATTGAAGCAAAAGCAATGTTAGGAATCAACCCTGGTTCTGAGCAAGTTCGATTTACTGCGGCAAGAGATGGCTTCATCGAGACTTTTGAAAAGTTAGGAGCAACGATTTTCACCAATGCTTGTGGGCCTTGTATCGGACAATGGGCAAGACCTGGTGCTGAGAAAGAAGAAAAGAACTCTATTGTTCACTCTTTCAACAGAAACTTTAAGAAAAGAGCAGATGGAAACCCGAATACGAATGCATTCGTTGCTTCGCCAGAAATGGTTGCTGCAATCGCATTGTCAGGGAAGTTAGATTTCAATCCAATGACGGACACATTAATTAATAAGAATGGAGAAACTGTTAAATTGGATGAACCTACAGGTTACGAATTACCAGTCAATGGTTTTGATGTGGAAAACAATGGTTTTCAAGCGCCTGCAGAAGATGGTAGCGGTATTAATATTGTTGTGAAACCAGATTCTGAACGTCTTCAATTGTTAACTCCTTTTTCAGAATGGGATGGTGGAAACATCAACGGTGTCAAATTGTTAATTAAGGCATTCGGTAAATGTACAACAGATCACATTTCTATGGCTGGGCCATG
>JAJRQP010000172.1 GCA_024280195.1 Bacteroidota bacterium
AAATAGATGTCACTGGCGTTGCATTCAATTCTATGTTAGGTATCGATTATGAACTAGGTGCATTAATTGGCTTCGTGATTGTTCTCGCCTACATTTTTATTGGTGGATTTGTCGCCGCAGTTTGGTCAGATTTCTTTCAAGGATTATTGATGTTTTTTGGACTCGTTTTACTGCCAATTGTCGTTTGGTTTTCTATGGATCATGGAACAGGAGTAACCGATGGACTGAATGCAATCGACCCTACTCTTACTCAAGTTATGGGAAGAAGTGACGATGGGTGGATGAATCTGTTCACTATTTTAGGATTCTCCATGATTGGACTAGGATTCTTAGGTTCGCCACAAGTTTATGTGCGATTTATGTCCATTAAGAATGAGAAAGAAATTGACAAAGGGAAATGGGTTGCTGCCGTGTTTACTTTGCTAACCGATGCTGCTGCAGTTACTATTGGAATACTTGCCAGAATATACTTTACCAAAGAAGGGCAAGACCCGGAAGAAATTTTAGGGAACAACGGAGAAGATGTTCTGAGCATGATTACAGAAAGTTTCTTGCCTACTATATTGGTAGCAATTTTCATTGCGATTGTGTTATCTGCAATCATGTCAACGATAGATTCTCTTTTAATTTTAGCATCAAGCGCAATAACGAGAGACTTTTATCAAAAAATATTTCGCCCACATTTAAAGGATGAGAATTTGACCAAAGTTTCTAGAATAGCAACCATCATTATGGCTTTTTCTGCATTGGTTATTGCCATCATTATGAATTATGTCTCTCCCGATAGGCAGGTCTTTTGGGTAATCATTTTTGGCTGGTCTGGAATTGCAGCAACCTTTTGTCCGGTGATGATTCTCTCTTTATTTTGGAAAGGCTATTCGGAGAAAGGAGCAATCGCTTCCATGATTTCTGGTTTTATAGCTGTGATACTCTTCAATTTTGTGTTCAAAGAAATGGAAAGTATCGGTGAGTATTTTGTTGCCTTGGATGTACTTGCGCCTTCGTTTGCGGTCGCAATGATTGTTGGTGTGATTGTATCGAAAATTTACCCTCCAAGAGACGAAGCGGTGAAAATGATAGAAGAAATTGATGCTGAAGAAGGGATAGTTGATGATAAAATAATAGACTCTTATTAATTTGTATCTTTGAATAGAAGAGGAAGATAATTACACCCAATGAAAAAAATACAGATTCTTATATTATCAATATTGACAACAACCGTTTACGGACAAGTTGAAGAAAAGAAAAATCCTGTTGATTTTTTACCACTTGGACATGTGATTTCTGAAGAAATCATTGGAGATTTAAATGAAGATGGAATTGATGACTGTGTGCTTTTAATCAAAGGAACAGACCCAGGAAAGATCGTGATAAATCGATTTAATGAAGAAGTAGATCGGAACCGTAGAGGTATTATCGTTCTATTCAACAAAAACAACCTTTACGAATTAGTAGTGAAAAATTATGCCTGCTTCTATTCTGAAAATGAAGATGGTGGTGTTTACTTCCCTCCTGAACTTATTATTAGCATAGAACATGAAAAGCTGTACTTCAACTATGGGCACGGAAGATATGGCTACTGGAAGTACACATTCAGGTTTCAAAATTCAGATATTGAGTTGATCGGTTATGACAAAGGTTATCGAAGTAGTATCGAAGCAGACTATGTGACTTTTGATGAAACCAGTATTAACTTTTTAAGCAAAAAGAAGATTGAAAAAGAGGTAATAAAAGTAACAGCTGAAGGGAGAGAAATTTTTAAGGAAACGAAGAGTGATATAATTGTAAAAGAGTTCATTAAACTATCAGAAATTAAAGATTTCTATGACCTTGATTTGAATATATCAGAGTAAAAAATAATATATGAATTATTTCAAAACAGCCTTCTTTTTTCTTGGACTAGCACTTTCTGCTTGCAGTTCTACTGTGCAACTAAAAAAAACAACGGCTCCAGAGCATGTTGAAAAAATAGTTGCCACTCAAAAAGAATTTAGAGAAATACTGAACGACTTCCCACTAAAGTCGACACCATTAATTGATACCACTAACTTTGAAAAGAAGCAAACCGGAACAAAATTTAATGCCGCAGAAATAGAACTTCTCCAATTAGAAAAAATTTATCCTAACATTCTAAAAGAAGGATATGAAACGTATCCTTCTTACAAATTAGAGTTATCCGATGGCTACTATACATTGATTCTAACTATTTATAGAGGAGAGCACGAACTCGATGCTATTCTTATTAATTACTCGAAAGATGAACAACTCATCAGTCACAAAGTAATTGCATACGATGAAGTTGCAGAAGGTTGGTCACAAATACAATCTAGAATAGAAGGTCATACTATCACCAAACTAGACATCTTTTACGGAGAAGAAAAACAAGTTGAGACAACTCAATTTCACATTAACCAATTGGGAGAAATCAATCCAATTAAAACGATTTTCAGCAGTGATTTAAGACCTGAACAAGTAATTGAGCTAGGTCAAATCTATACAGATACCATTGAATACTTATCCTATGACGATAATGGTGATTATTTTTTGCTTTTTGGAAAAAAGAATGGAAATAATGTTTCCTTGATTTACAATTGGGAATGGAATGATTCATATAATTTCGCATCTGGCGACCGACTAAAAATCACTTGGAAAATGGACAGTATTTATATTGCTGGAGAAGGAGAAATGCTTGACTTCTCGGAAAAAGCAATAAGCGCAGCGAAAATTATTACGGATAATTAATAGACATTCACGGAAGAGCACGATATAGAAAAACGCATTCTACCTCAACTCTGCCCCTAACTTACTTTCCAATTGACCTCTGATTTTATCCATCACAGCATCCACTTGTGGGTCTTTCAATGTTTTATCCGCATCTTGAAACTTAAATGAAACAGCATAGGATTTTTTTCCTTCTTGTAAATTCTTTCCTTCGTACACATCGAACAATCCAACCTCTTTTAGGATTTTTTTGTCGCTCGATTTTGCTATATCTTCAATTTCGGAGAATGTTACTTTCGTATCTAACAATAAAGAGAAATCTCTCCTTACTGCAAAAGTTTTAGGCAATTCTGAATATTTTACTTTGGAAAATTTTAAACTATCAATGATTCCATCCCAATCTAAATCCGCAATAAATACATCGTTTTTAATCCCGAAATACTTCTTCATTTTTGCAGATGCCCAACCTATTTCTCCTACTTTATTCTTTAGAACAAACAACTGAGCTCCATCTTGCAACAATGAATTTTTCAATGCCTTCTCCTTTAGCATACCGTCCAAACCTAATCGTTTAAAAACAGTTAATGCCGTTCCTTTAATGCTATAATAACTTGATTTATTCTTAGATGAATTCCAACTTTCTTGTTCTCTGTTTCCAGAAAGAACAATCATCAAACGCTTATTCTCTGAATATCCTGAATCAAACTTATGGTAAGTCTTCCCGAATTCATATAACTTAAGGTCTGCATTCTGACGATTCTGATTATGTGCAACCATTTCCAACGCGTTAAACAATAAAGATTGACGCATCACATCTAAATCTTGACTCAATGGATTCAACATTTCAACATTGCGCTCAGGCTTAACCGTTTCTCCTCCTAACTTCTTAGAGTAATCAGATTTGGTTAAAGAGTTATTCATTGTTTCAATGCAACCTAAGCCAACTAACATTTCTGAAATCACCGTTTGCACTTTCTCCACATCTGGTTTCTTGAAATATGAAATCGATGAGTTTAATTTCTCAGGAAGAGGCACATTGTTAAATCCATAAATTCGAAGAACTTCCTCAATAACATCTGCCTCTCTGGTTACATCAACACGATACGTTGGAATTTTTAATGTTACATCATTGCCATTCTCTGCAACAATTTCAATGTCCAAATTCTTCAGGATATCATTAACCATTTCTTTAGAAATAGCATGACCTATTAAACGGTTGCATCTATCATAATTAAATTCTACCGTCCAATCTGCAACAGGTTTAGAATTGGTATCCACCACATCCATTGCGATAGAACCACCTGCAATTTCTTGGATCAACAAGGCCGCTCTTTTCAAAGAATAGTCAGTCATATTCGGATCTACCCCTCTTTCAAAACGAAATGAAGCATCCGTATTTAATGCGTGCATTTTTGCTGTTTTACGAACAGATACTGCATCAAAATAAGCGGACTCCAAGAAAACATTCGTTGATTCTTCTGATATTCCAGAGTTGCTACCTCCTAAAACACCAGCAATACAAAGATTTTCTGAACCATTCGTTATCATTAAGTTATCAGAACCTAATTCTCTTTCTACATCATCCAAGGTTGTAAACTTCTCTTTAGAAGAAGCTGTTTTCACGACTAATTTCCCATTCAATTTATCTGCATCGAATGCGTGCAAAGGAGTTCCTAATTCATGCATCACGAAATTGGTCACATCCACCACATTATTAATTGGAGAAAGACCAATTGAGCGTAATCTTTTTTGCAACCACGCAGGAGAAGCTTCTACTTTTACTCCTTTAATTGTTGTTCCCATATAGCGAGGACAAAACTCTTCGTTCTCGACAGAAACTGCAACTTGTAAGTCATTATTCTCTACTTTGAAATTTTCCACAGAAGGGATATTCAACGAAAGATTCGCGTTTTCATGCACGTTTAAATATGCAACTAAATCTCTTGCAACTCCAATATGCCCCATTGCGTCAGAACGGTTGGGTGTCAATCCGATTTCAATTTCGTAATCGTCTTCCAATTCAAAATAGGTTGCTGCTTCCATTCCAACTGGTACAGAATTGTCTAACACAAGAATTCCGTCGTGAGATTCACCAAGACCTAATTCATCTTCAGCGCAAATCATTCCGAATGATTCAACTCCTCTAATTTTTGATTTCTTTATTTTGAAAGGTTCTTCAGGTGTAGGATACAATGTGCAACCTACTGTCGCAACAATTACTTTCTGTCCAACAGCTACATTTGGTGCGCCGCAAACAATTTGTAATGGCTCTACGCTTCCAACATTCACAGTCGTCACATTCAAACGGTCTGCATCAGGATGCTTTTCACAAGAAAGTACTTCTCCAACAACTACTCCTCGCAATCCTCCTTTTACACCTTCAACTTTGTGCAATCCTTCAACTTCTAATCCTGTATCGGTTAAAATTTCACTTGCTCTTTCTGCAGTCAAATCAATGTTAACGTATTCTTTTAACCAATTATATGAAACCTTCATTTTTTGTCTTTTTAATAGTTGAATATTATCTAAAAAACATTCAAGTTTCAAAGGTAGTAAGAATTAATTATTTAGAACGCTCGAAATTCAACAATGAAAGAATGTTAAAATAAATAGAGCAAGGTCATACTTTTATGTGTGTGTATTTTCCCACAAATGCACGAATAAGTTGTTTAGAACAAGTAGTAATATGATTGAATTAATAGAAAGTTTCTGTAAATTCTCATTAGTGTCCGATAAAAAAATATTGCATTCTTCAGAGTTACAGTCGTAACCTTATAATGCGATGATTGTATCAAATAAACCTTGCTTTTATTTTTTTTGATGAAATGGAGTTCTCTTACTTTTTTTCATTGCCAAAAAAAGTAACAAAAAAGTCTAGTGC
>JAJRQP010000173.1 GCA_024280195.1 Bacteroidota bacterium
ATAAACCTTCTCCAAATCCAGATCTAGTGTCTTTTTTTCCTAATACTTCGATTTCTGATGCTTTCATAATTTTAAAGATGCTATTTTGTTTGAGTTAATTCTAAATTCTCTCTCCAGCGTATAAGCCGAAGATTTTAAGTTCTTTTGTCGGTAAACAATTTTATATTGTCCCGGTTGCAAAGACCAAGTTCCTCTTCGAGAGTTGTCTTTGAGGTTGCAAACCCATTCCCATGTCCCGTTGCTATTCTTCGTGAATACTTGTCCAACAATGCCTCTTCCTGCAGAATAGCTTAAGACCCCAGGTGCTTTGATGTCGATATAAGAAGTAGTGCTTTGATTGATGTTTAATGTCACGTAAATTCGTGGTAGTGTCAATATTTCTACATCATACGTTCCAACGATGTACTTGTCAGAAGCTCCTACCTTTTGTGCGTTTAATGTCTTTGTTTCACCGTTTTGAGTCACCCGTAAATCAATTTGATAAGGTTTGCTCGCGTTGGTAAATCTTGCTTTTAGATATCCTTGTGGGCAATCAACAACGATGGTGTTGTGAGTGTTTTTAACAATGATAATATCCTTTTTTTCTACTTTCGGTGTTGTGTTAACGACCAAATCGTATTTAAAAGCAGGGTCGATAATTAGCGTATCAGGATTGTTGTATTTGTTAATCGTATGCGTAAAAGTATATGCTAGTTCATTTGTTCCTGCTTTGTACAAGAACATTGTCACGTCAGTTTCTGACGGAGAAGCATTGATATCGTTTAAATTGATTTGAGTTGTTGTATTCAGCAATGCTTTCGAAACGACATTCTGCAATACTTTAGCAAAAGCATCTTTTGTTTCAGCGTCAGAATAACTACCGATGCACTTGAATTTCTCCAAGTAAGAAAGATCCATTCCTAATCCAATAACAAAAGGCGTTACATTAACCCCTTTGTCGTGTAGTTTCTTTGCGATAACGCAAGGGTCATTGTCACAAGCTTCTAGCCCATCCGTTATAAGAATGATGATATTTCTTGATTTGTTATCTGGAAAATCTCCCGCTGCCGCTTCTAAAGAACGAGCAATTGGAGTTGTTCCTTTTGCGTAAATAGATTTTATTCTTGCCTTAACTTGATGAAAGTTGTCCTGAGCAAATGGAACTTCTAGTTTGGTATCGTTGCAATCTTGAAAAGTTGCGGTTATAGGAGATTGATGTCCATAAACTCTCAAACCAATTTCTAGGTTTGGTACAGAATTAAGATCGTCGACTGTTTTTGCAAGTAATTCTTTTGCCGCTTCAATTCTTGTTTGGTCTCCCCATCGGGCATTCATACTATTAGATGCGTCAAGAATAAATAATATTCGTGTTAATTTTTCCTGCCCGTAGCTAAACGAAGCAAAGAATACTGACGCTATAAGTAAGAATTTTTTCAATTAATAATCTCCCAAAGTTTCTTCTAATTGACCAAGAGCATCCGCTAATTGTTCTGCATTTGGCGTACTTCCATGCCATTTATGCGTCCCCATCATATAATCAACTCCTTGTCCCATTTCTGTCTTCATAACGATCATGATAGGCTTTCCGTTACCAGTTAAACTTTTTGCTTTTGCTAAAGTCGCTTTGATTTCGTCTATATTATGACCGTCCATTTCAAGAACCTCCCATCCAAAAGCTTGCCACTTTTCAGTTAAGTTACCCATTGGGAGAACATCATCTAAATCACCATCAATTTGGCGACCATTATAATCAATGGTAGAAATTAAATTGTCAACCTTGTTTGCAGCAGCATATAGAGCAGCTTCCCAAATTTGCCCTTCTTGCAATTCTCCATCACCATGTAAGGTGTAAACGATCGCATCATCACCGTTGAGCTTTTTTGCTTGTGCAGTTCCAATAGCAACCGATAATCCTTGTCCTAATGAACCAGATGCCATTCTAATTCCAGGCAAACCTTTATCGGTAGAAGGGTGTCCTTGCAAACGAGTTCCTAACTTTCTTAAGGTACTCAATTCCGGGACAGGAAAATATCCACTTCTTGCTAGAACACTGTACCATACAGGAGCAATGTGTCCATTAGAAAGATAGAACACATCATCGTTGATTCCATCCATTGTGAAATTAGAAGGGTCATGCTTCATTTGATCAAAATACAGCGTAGTTACGAAGTCTGTGCAACCTAATGAGCCTCCAGGATGCCCTGAGCTACATTCACATACCATTCTTAATATATCTCTTCTTACTTGAGACGCAATTTTTTGAAGTTCCTTCGTTTCCATTCTAAACCGATTATTGATACAAATTATATGGTGTAAAAATAAATTTAATTATTAGATTTACAGTCAGAAAAAGGACTCTTTTATTCGCATCTTGCAACTATTTGTTAACAATGTGAGTCTATATAAAACTAATTAGGTAGGACTATGAAAAAAATATTAGCGATTACAGTATCAATGTTGCTTTGCGGAACATTATTCTCGCAGAAAATAGATAATAGATTATTAAAGAGTTTTGATGAAAACACTTTAATTGATTTAAAAAAGAACGATGTTCAAAAATACAACTTGTTAATTTCCTCAATTGGTAATGCAATTGAAATTGTTGAATTGCCTTTAAAGAAAGGTAAATCTAAATTGTTAAATGAGATAACTCTTCCAGATGGAGAGTACAACTATTTGGATTTGGGTCTTGAAATAAAAGAAGAAAATCAATACTTTAAAATTACTAATACGGATAAAATGATGATTGTAAAATCGTTCTATGTATTGCGTAACGAATTAAAACTAGAAAATAAATAAGATGAGAAATTTAATTAATTTAATTGCGGTTGTATTCTGTGCTAGTAATTTATTTGGTCAGGTTAATATGGGAGACGCAGGTTTTCCATTAACAAATACGATTCCTTGTACAACATATAGTGATGGTTCAACTCCTAACTTTTTTGATGACGGTGCTGGAGCAAACTATTCTGCAAGTTATAATGATACGATAACATTTTGTCCAGATTTGACTCAAGGTACAAAAGTGACTTTAACATTTGCGATCAATGCTGGTTTTACATTTAATGTAGATGGTTCAGATTCAATTTATGTTTATGACGGTTCAGATGTTAGTGCTCCTCTATTAGGAATGCACAACAGTGTTACCGATCCAAATGGGTTTGCTTATACTGCGTCTTGGAACAATCCAACTGGATGTATTACAGTTGTGTTTATTTCTGACGGAACTACTGAAGGTACAGGGTGGGGTGCAAATATTTCTTGTGGAAATATTAATCAACCATTTACGCCTCATGTGGTAGGTTATGTAAATGGAGTTGGTGGTGATGCTATCAACCCTGTTGATACAGGTTTTGTTGATATTTGTTTGGGAGATAGTATATTGTTTATTGCACAACCTTTATTCCCAAATTCTCAAGAAAGCACAGGCTTTGGTTATTCTCAGAACGTTGATAACGTATCTTACGATTGGTATATAACGGATGGAAATACTTATCCTAATAATGATTCAATTTGGTTTAAGCCAACAACTAGAAATGGTTTTTTGATTGATTTAAAAATAACAGATGCGTTTCCACAAATTGAAAGAATCCTATGTAAAGTGAGAGTTTCGCAATTGCCTAGTTTTGAGGCTACAGGTCCTTTTCCTGATTCTATTTGTTTAGGAACTACTACTAGTTTACTAGGAGGGGTAACAGCTGCAGATACTGTAGGTGTTGATGTTCCTCCAGGAACTTTCCAGCTAGGAGGTTCTTTCGCAGGATTGACATATTTACCAGATGGTTCTGGAGCTCAATACCAAGCACCGATTACTATTGGAGGATTTCCTACAGGGTCTACAATTACCAATTCTCAAGACTTAAATCAAGTGTGTATTACAATGGAGCATTCTTATTTAGGAGATTTAGAGATTGCATTAGAATGTCCTAACGGAACTCAGGTGTCACTTGTTAATTCTTATAGCCCAGGGTTTATTCCTGGTGGATTTGGAGGAGGAGGAACTTTCCTTGGTGATGCTGACGACGCGAGTGGTAATGGAGTGCCTGGTGTTGGATGGGAGTATTGTTTTAGTTCAGTATTTGCTACATGGGGGGATATGCCAACAGAATTTGCAGGAGGAAATACCGTTCCAACAACAATTTCTTCAGGTAATGCGATGAATCCTAATGGAGTTTATTTACCAGAACAAGATTTCTCTGCTTTCAACGGGTGTCCTGTTAATGGTCAATGGACAATTATTGTTCAAGATAATATAGGAATTGATGATGGGTATATTTTTGAATGGGGTCTATTTTTCGATCCTTCTTATTTTCCTGGTGCAGAAGGTTATCAAAACACGATTGTAAGTTCCGCTTGGTTGCCAGATCCCACAATTATTTCTGGTCAAACTGATACAGCAATTGTTGTTATGCCTGATACAACAGGTTATACTTTTTATACTTTTATGGTTGTGGATGATTATGGATGTGAATATGATACAACTGTAGGTTTGTTTGTTATGCCACAACCTATTATTTTTGAAGATACAGCTGTTTGTAATTATGCATTACAAGTAGGTGGAACTTCGGCTTTTTCAGGAGGTGTTTGGACAGCGCAAAGTGGAGATGTGATTTATAATGATTCATCTTTAAATAATCCGCTAATTACTACCAATTCAATGAGTGGTTTTTATACTGTTTACTTTACTGATAATCAATGTGGCTCAACAGATACCGCTATAATTAACTTCGCTCCATCTCCCGTATTTAATTTTACACCAGATTTAAATTATTGTGAAGGGACTAATGGTGTTTTTTTAGAAATAGTAGATTCATTGATTTATTCAGAAGCCTCTTGGGGGCTTGTGGATGTAGGCTTAGATAGCCTGTATTCAAACACACTGTTTGCTGGAACGTATAACATTCATATTGAAGATGCTACTGGGACATGTGTAAATGATACATCCTTAACAATTGAAGAACGAATTTTACCTTCTATCTTCCCTGATACTTTAATTTGTTCTTATGAACATTTTGTAACAGGTACATCTTCATACTCTGGTGGTGTTTGGACAACAACTGAGCCAAATATCATTTTTAATGATCCAACATTAGAAAACCCTCACATTCTTGTGTCGGATACTACACCAGGGCTTTATACAGTTACA
Organism: Bacteroidota bacterium; assembly: GCA_024280195.1. Lineage (GTDB taxonomy): Bacteria > Bacteroidota > Bacteroidia > Flavobacteriales_D > Crocinitomicaceae > UBA4466. The sequence goes on from JAJRQP010000173.1 coordinate 5,126, forward strand.
TTTACAGATAATGAATGTAATTATTCAGTTACTTCAACTATTGATTTCCCAGAATATCCAGGTACTTGGTTTGAGGACACATCCTTGTGTTATGGTGTAAGTTATCATGTGGTCGCCCTCAATGACAATGTACATCCAACATCCTACACATGGAGTAATGGAGATACGGGAGAAGATGTTGTTTTCACAGAGGAAGGGACCTATGTTGTAACGTTGGAAAACGTGTGCTACACTGCCTATAAATCTTTAGAATTAGACTATATCCTTTGTGACATTGAAGCTCCAAATGTTATTTCCTTGGCTCAAGGTTCACAAAATCCATTATGGTACGCAAAAACAGAAGGCTTGAAAGAATTTACAGTTGTAATTACAAACCGTTGGGGGAATCTGATTTTTGAATGCTCTAACGAGTTAGGTAATTGTTATTGGGATGGTACTGATAGAAAAGGGAACTTTGTTGATGAAGGTACTTATTTTTACATTATCAATGCTAAAACACAAGGAGAAGAAGAAATCAATAAACACGGCTTTATTCAAGTCATAAAATAATTTTTCTAGATATCATTTAGGGCAATCTTTTGGATTGCCCTTTTTTGTTTCTAATAAGTTTAGTACCTTTAACGGTCCAAACAAGGAAATTAGATCAATTAATATTCTTTCGAAGTGCGAGGTAAGGAAACTATCAGCTCAGATTAATTGAATGTTCAAACCAGAAAAATATATAGTATGAAAATTATAGGAGTTAACGGCTTTGGTCGTATTGGCAGGTATTTTACCAGAATGACATTAGAAAACCCAAATGTAGATGTTGCAGTCGTAAATGATTTGGCAGATGTAAAAACATTGGCGCATTTATTTAAGTATGATAGTGTTCACAGGAAATTAAATCAGAATTTTGAGTTAGTTGGAAACAAGATTGTTTTTGAAAACGGAAAAGAAATTTTATTTATTTCAGAAAGAAATCCTGAGAATATTAAGTGGTCAGATTACGGCGTTGAAGTAGTTTTGGAAGCAACTGGTATTTTTAGAACAACTGAAGAAGCTTCTAAGCATTTAGTTGGAGGGGCGAAAAAAGTGATTATCTCTGCACCTGCAAAAGACGAAGGAACACGAACAGTTGTTTTAGGAGTGAATGATAGTAAATTAGTATCGTCTGATGTCGTTGTTTCAAATGCATCTTGTACTACAAATTCTGCAGCACCTGTTGTTCAGGTAATGAAAACAATTTGCGAAATTGAAAGTATATACATTAGTACAATTCATAGTTACACATCTGATCAACGTTTGCATGACTCCCCTCATTCTGATTTAAGAAGAGCAAGAGCAGCAGCTGAGTCTATCGTTCCAACTTCTACAGGTGCAGCAAGTGCATTGTCTAAGATTTTCCCAGAGTTAGATGGGAAAATTGGTGGTGTTGGGATTAGGGTTCCAGTTCCAGATGGTTCTTTAACTGATTTGACTTTTATTTGTAAAGATGCTCCTTCTGCTGAGAAAATTGTTGCAGCAATGAAAAAGGCTTCTGAAAATGAGTTAAAAGGAATTTTAGGATTCACAACTGATCCAATTGTTTCAGCTGATATCATTGGTGACCCTCACAGTTGTATTTTTGATGCTCAGTTAACCTCAGTTGTTGGTAATATGGTGAAGGTTTTTGCTTGGTATGATAATGAAGCTGGATATTCTAACCGATTGGTTGATTTAGCTGAGAGAGTTTAAAAAAAAGCATATAAAAAAGTACGGGCAGGTCGCAACCTGCCCGTACTTTTTTATATGCTTTTTTTACCATTTCGTAATCCAACCGCCCGAAGCAACTTCCTTTATTGCTGAAAGTTCAGCTTGTGCGTCTGCTCTCGTAGCAAATGATTTTACACTGACCATATATTTAGATCCTTTTTTCATTTGCAAAGCAGGATACCCTTCTCCTTTTAGTTTTTCAACTAACCTTAGAGCATTAGCTTCTTCAGAAAATGCTCCGGCAATAATTTGATAAGGCAATTCTGCGGAATAGTCTGTGTTTTCTGTCACAACTTCTTGCTCTACGATAGGTTCTTCAATGGTTTTTAATCCCTCTTCAGGTATTTCTTCAATTGTTATACCTTCTTCCGTTTCTTCGTCTATTTCATCCTCAATACTGTCGTCATCAGAAATTTCAGTTTCTTCCTCTACAATTAAACCTTCTTCAGTAGGATTTGAATCCTCTAATTTGTCTTCAGTTTCAGTAGCTGTGTTATCTGCTAAGAATGGCAGTTGCTGTTTTACTTTCTCGTAATTAAGACCAACATAAGTTCCTCCTATAAGAAGAAGTGCTAATAGGGAAATTCCTACCCAAAATCCAGCGCCTTTCTTTTTTTTCTTGCCTTTGTTGTCTTGGATTTCTTTTAAAGTTGCCAATTTAGCTGCTGTTGCTTCTTGTTCTTCTTTTTCTTCAATGTTTAATTCTTTTTTTATCTCTGTAGAACTAGCTTCCTTTGCAATAATTGGAACTACTTTCTTTTCAACAACTTCTATTACAGGGTCTTCCTTTAGTTCAACTACCTTTGGGTTTTCCTTCGTTGGTTCTTGTTCCACTTTCTTTTCTACAACTGGTGGAATGTATTCATTCTCTACCTTATCAAGGTTTTTGTCCCAGTTTTTAAAGTGAACATCGCCATCTTCTTTGTAAAAAGAACCAAATTGATACATGGTATATTCTTCTCCTTGGTCAAGATCTGATTGGATTTCTCTGACGTATTTTGCGATTAAATTTTTTGCTTCATTCTCATCCCATCCTTCTCTTTCTGCAATATGCTCAGAAAGTTTACCGTCATCATGCTTTAGGTAAGGCATGAACATAATTTCACCAGTTTCAGTATCGGTAATAGTTAATGCACCAAGTCCAGGGATGATAATTGTGTTGACTAGTTTGAGAATTTCTAATAAATACTTGTCCATAATGTTTGTTTAAAAGCTGTTCAAATTACGAAAAAAAATCTAGAATCTTTCAGAGAAAGAAAAAGTATCTTTTAAACGGATGCCTTTTTCGGTTTCTTGTAAAGTGCAGCATTCATTGTGATAGTCATGTTCTAAAAATAGAACGAAATCTTCTTTAGCGGCATGCTTCAAGAATTTATCTTTCTCAGATAAAGTCAATAAAGGCCTGGTGTCATATCCCATCACATACGGAAGAGGAATGTGACCAACACTTGGTAATAAATCAGCCATAAAGACCAATGTCTTATCTTGATGTTTTATGTGAGGGATCATCATGCTTTCTGTGTGACCATCGACAAATAATACATCAAAATTATTGAAGACACCTTTGGTGTAGTCGCCTTTTCTGTCAACAAATTTTAGTTGTCCGCTTTCTTGAATAGGGAGAATGTTTTCTTTTAGAAATGAAGCTTTCTCTCTAGGATTAGGTTCTGTTGCCCACTTCCAATGACTTTCTGTACTCCAGTAAGTTGCATTCTTGAAAACGGTATCTAATGCTGTTCTATCTTTGTTCCATTGAATAGCTCCTCCACAATGATCAAAATGTAAATGTGTAAGAAAAACGTCTGTAATTTCATCAATGCCAAAACCTAGTTTATTTAAGTTCGGTTCTAAGCTCATTTCATCTGTCATGTAATAATGAGAGAAGAATTTTTCCGATTGCTTGTCGCCAATACCTGTATCAACGAGTATTAAACGGTCGCCATCTTCAATGAGCAGACATCGCATTGACCAGTCACACATATTGTTGCTGTCAGCAGGGTTTGTTCTTTGCCATAAAGCTTTCGGAACGACACCAAACATGGCACCTCCGTCCAATTTGAAGTTTCCAGAATTGAGAGGATGTATTTTCATAACGATAGATTTTGTTCTGCAATATACAAAGTTGCAATGGCAAGTACTGCTGTAATCAAACCAATTATTTTTTTAGCAGTGGTCGTTTCTTTAAAAAATAGAAAACCAAAAAAGGAGGATAGCAAAACTACAGATACGTTTGTTAATGCAAGGACAGTCGAACCTTCCCAACCCGTGGATTTATAGGATAGCAACAATAAATAAATGGAGAAGAAATTAGGGACGCCAAGAATGAGTCCTGCAATGATATTTTTTAATTGAATGCTTGTCTTTCCTTTGATAAAATTAAATATAAGAATGACTGATCCAAGAATTCCCGATAAACCTAAGCTAATGGCAGAGAACAAAGAGGGCTCAAGTATATCTAGTTCATTGTCTTGAACGTAGTTGAGTAAGAAGTCCAGTCCTCCGCAGCCAAAAAACAAGATGAGTAACATCCAGACGTATTTTGATTTTTCATTTCCGTTTCGTGCGGGAGTTGAAACTAAAATCACTCCAATAAAAGCCAAAATTATTCCCACTGTTTTTAACATCGTTGGAATTTCAGAATGATAAATCATGAGTAGAACCAAAGAAATCGCCATGCTCATTTTAACAGCAATTGAGGTAGATGCAACGCCATTTTCTTGTGCACTTCTACCAAGAATAAAAAAGATAAAAATGAACAGAAAACTTGCTATTGTCGCATACAGCATCCATCCATTTTGGGACATTGCTTCAGAATTCCATGTGTTGCCATAGAAAATAAATCCAATTGCAGCAGCAGTGAAATAATTAACAACGATGGCTTGAAATGTATCTATGTCAAACTTTTTGAACAACTTAAAGATGACAAAAATTAGCGAAGATGCTGTAATGGATAGAATGAATGGAATCATTGATTGAAGAATGTTTTTAGAGTATCTCCGAAGAAACCTTCAGAGCTAGTTGCTGTTTGATTCATTTTGGGAGCATTAGTACCATTCTCAAAAGTATGTTGACCAACTATTGTTTTTGCCTCATCCCATAAATCAGCATCAATAAAGGATTGTAAAGTTGTTCTTCCTCCTTCTATTAGGACAGAATCGATATTTCTCTTGTATAGTTCTTCTAGGATTGATACAGGATTTATGTCTTCTATTTGTATAAACTCATTACTTCCAACAGTTTCATTTTTAATTGTATTGAGAATATAAGTTGTTGCTTTATTATCGAAAACTTGAAATGAAGAGTTTAGTTGCAATGAAGAATCAAGAACAACTCGGATGGGATTTTTACCCGTAATTTCTCGAACGGTTAATGAAGGGTTGTCATTTTTAACTGTCTTTTTCCCAACAAGAATGGCTTGATTTTCACTTCTCCAAATATGAACAAGACTTTGAATTTCTTTGCAAGAAATCCAGGTAACTTCTCCTTTGTTTCCACAATTATCGATCAATCCATTCTTCGTTTCCGCCCATTTGAGAAAAACATAAGGTCTTTTTTTTTGGTGAAAGGTGAAAAATCGTTTATTGAGTTCATCGCATTCCTTTTTAAGGACGCTTGATATAATATTAATGTTGTTGTTTTGGAGAATTTGAATTCCTTTTCCATTCACTTTTGAATGCGGATCACAACTTCCAATCACCACTTGCTTAAATTGATGCTCAACAATTAAATTTGCGCACGGAGGTGTTTTTCCAAAATGAGCACAAGGTTCTAATGAGACATAAATCGTTGATTCTGAAAGCAATGATTTATTCTCTACAGAATTAATAGCATTGACTTCTGCGTGAGCTTCACCAAATTCTTGATGATAACCTTCTCCAATGATTCTATCATTATGAACAATCACAGCACCAACCATCGGGTTCGGAGCAACCTTTCCTTGACCTAGTTTTGCCAATTGAAGACATCTGTGCATGTATTTTTCGTGCGAAAGCATGAGTAAAACTAATTAAGAATTATGATTTATTAATTAAGAATTGAAGTATTTGTAATTATAAGGTAAGGATTTAAATTTTGTGTAGTATAATTTCAATTCAAAAAAAAAAAGTCCAGGCAAAAAAAAGTACAGGTAAGTCGAGACCTGCCTGTACTTTTTTTAATTCTCCTTTTCTTAGTGCTTCGCCAAGTAATCAGCAACACCATCAAAAGATGCAGTCATTCCGTCTTCACCTTTTACCCAGTTAGCAGGACAAACTTCACCATTTTCTTCAACAAACTGAAGAGCATCAACCATTCTCAATGCTTCATCAACGTTTCTTCCTAAAGGAAGGTTGTTTACTAGTTGATGTTGAACAATTCCTTCTTTGTCAATTAAATATAAACCTCTGAATGCAATCATTGGTCCTGTAGCCATCATGTTTCCATCAACATCGTAATCATATTCTCCGAACATGCATCCGTAAGCTTCAGTGATTGTTTTTGTTGTATCCGCGATGATTGGGTACTTAATTCCTTTAATTCCACCTTCTTCTTTAGGTACTTGTAACCATCCCCAGTGAGATTCTTCAGTGTCTGTAGAACATGCTACAACTTTAACACCTCTTGCTTCAAAATCTGCAAGTTTAGATTGAAATGCATGTAACTCAGAAGGACATACAAATGTGAAATCTTTTGGGTAGAAAAATAATACTACGTGATTCTTACCAATGTATTGGTCCAATGAGAAATCTGCAACAATCTCTCCTCCATTTACTACAGCCGCCGCATTAAATGACGGGGCTTTTTTACCTACTAATACTGACATATTTATTTTATTTGTGTTGTTATTAATTATTTGTTTTCAAAAATACTCATTTCTAATTTAGCTTAACCAAGAT
>JAJRQP010000174.1 GCA_024280195.1 Bacteroidota bacterium
GTATTTATGCTTCTTTGCTTTATACAGCCTTACAATATTTACCATACAGCGTTGGTATCCGGCTGTTTTATATAATATTTTTGTTTTAGCCTTAATGATTTACGGGTTTGATAAAGTGCCAGATGCAGAAATGGATAATACCTTAGCTTATGGTCTTTTTGTAACCTTAGCGATGAGTTCTACTGTGGTCTTGTATTCTCGTGAGAATATGATCAATGAAATAGAAGATTATTCAGATTATCTAAAGAAGATTATTAATAATCCAGGATCTGGGTATATTCTCTTTGATTTCGATAAACACACACCAAATATTCTCGATTACAATACTGAAGCATTGAAAGAATTAGGTTTATTATCTGAAACTAAAAACACGCTACAATCTCATTTTTTTTCATACTTCAAAACGTACGATCGTGAAAAAATGCGACAACTTAAATTTGGGAGTAAATATGTACAGATATTAAAAACGAGTTCTGCAAGACAAAATGTTCTTGAGGTTCATATAACTGTGCTTCAACTTAAAAACGGAACGTATTGGCTGGCTAAGATTATAAATGTTTCAGAAGAGATTAAGAAACGAGAAGAGCTTGAAATAAATGAGAAAAAGTACAGAGATTTGTATTATAAAAATAAAGCAGGAGTGTTTACGATGGATAAAAATTCCATGATCATAAATGGTAACACTTCTTTTTTTTCTATGTTAGAAAATACAATCAACATTGGAGAAAAACTTTTTTTAAAGGATCAACTGTCAGATTGGAGTCTAATATTAAATACCCTCGATAATAAAGAAAGCGTTCAGAATTATCAAACGCAATTAGTCTTAACAAATAACCATCAAAAAACGTTGATTTTCAGTTGTTATCTGGATACGCAAACAGGATTTATTGAAGGTTCGGTAATTGATTTAACGCATATCCAAAAAGCGTCTCAAGCATTACGGCAAAGTGAGCAAAAGTACCGTTCTATTTATGAGGAGTCGAATGACGCCATTCTAATTTTGGATAAGGATAAAATTATTGATGTAAATCGTCGTGCGATCCAACTTTTCGGAAAACCAGAAAAAGAACTTTTGAAAACCACGTTATTCAATTTGAGCTCGGATAAATCAATAAAAAATGAGGAAATCTATGTAAGCCTCAGAAAAAAACTATTAAACATCCGAAGTATCAAATTTGATTGGTTGTTTGATGGAAACAATAGAATAGTAGAAGGAGAAGTATCTTTTATTGAAATTACTTTGGAAGATAAATTGTATTATCAATGTGTAATTCATGATCAAACGGAATTGAACAGAACCATGCGATCCATTGAACAAAACAGAAAAAACTTTGAAAACATTCTTGAAAATAACCCCGAGGGAATATTAATAGTTCATCATGATGAGGTTCTTTATCAAAACTCGGAGATTAGATTAATTTCAGGTGAAAATCTCTCCTTAGGGGCGCTTTTCACTAAAGTGGACCAAGGATACTTCAATAAATGTTTAGAGTTGCACAAAATGTCTGGAAACGATCAAAACATACAACTAGATCTTTTAGATAAGGATGGAGAACTTTTACAAGTGGATGTGACATTGGTTTCTACGAATTATGAAGAGAAAGATGCAACATTGGTTATCATTAAAGATATTTCAGTTCAAAATACTTTAGCCACAGAAAAATTAAGAGCAGAGCTTGCAGAAGAAACAAATAAACACCTTGAGAATGAGATTCAAGAACGAATAAACGCTGAACGATTGGTTCAAGAGCAATTTCTGCGAACAAAAGCAATTTTAGATAGTTCATCAAACACCTTCTTATTAACGTTGACATTAGAGGAAGAGATTTCTTCGTTTAACACGCACTTTGAAAATTACGTCTATCAGTTAAAAGGCGCTAAAATAAAAGAGGGAATACACTTTGATCACTATTTTAAGGATATTTTCTCTTTAGAACAAATGCGTTTCTTTCGTGTTTTGTTTCGTGAAATCACACAAGGTAAATCCCATCAATACGAAGTATTATTAAAAGTTGAGAATAAAACCCCATGGTTGGAAATTTACATGAACCCAATTTTTGACACAGAAGGAAATGTTGCCGAAATATCGATTGTTGCGCATGACATCAGTGAGAAAAAGAAATCCAGTGATAAAATAGTAGAATCACTCAAGGAAAAAGAGGTAATGCTGAAAGAAATTCATCATCGCGTTAAAAACAATCTTCAAATAATATCAAGTATTCTCAACCTTCAATCTTCGTTTGTTAGCGATGAAAACACATTGGAAATTCTACAAGAAAGTAGAAATAGAATTCGTTCAATGGCAATTATTCATGAAAACCTTTACCGAACAGAAGATTTCTCCAGTATTAATTTTGCAGATTATTTGAACAATTTGGTCACAAACTTAATCGCATCATATCGTATTCAGGCGATGATTCATCTTGAGACTGATATGGAAGAAATTAACCTTGTGTTGGATCAAGCTATTCCGTGCGGACTTCTCGTAAACGAATTGATAACAAATTCTCTAAAATATGCGTGGAAAAGTGATGAAGAAGGTACGATAACCATGAAATTGAACCAAAGAGATTCTCAGGTTACATTGGTAATAGCAGATAACGGAATAGGACTTCCAACTAGTTTTGAAGATATGAGTTCTGATACCCTTGGGTTGCAATTAGTTGAAACACTCGTTGAACAATTGGACGGAGAACTGATTGTCAATGTCGATAAAGGAACGGAATATTTGATTAAATTTGATAACCTAAAATCCTTAGTAAATGGCAAAAATTAATGTTTTAGTAGTTGAAGATGAATCGATTGTATCAAAAGATATTCAACACAGCTTAAAAAAGTTAGGGTACAACGTAGCTGGTGCAGCCTCAACAGGTGAAAAAGCAATTGAATTAGCAACAGAAACACGGCCAGACATTATTCTCATGGATATTATGTTGAAAGGCGATATGAATGGAATTGAAGCAGCTGACGAAATTCGTAAAACCTGCTCGATTCCCGTTATTTTCCTCACTGCTTATGCAGACGAATCGACATTATCAAAAGCAAAAATCACTGAACCTTACGGTTATATTTTGAAGCCATTCAAGGAAATTGATCTTCACACAACGATCGAAATGGCGATTTACAAACATAGCCGAGAGCAAGAAGTGGTGAAAGAAAGAGACCTTCTATTCTCACTTGTTGAAAACAAAGATTCAACTCAAAAAGGATATATTTTCGTTAAATCAAATAGTAAACTTGTCAAACTGAAAAGTGAAGACATTTACTACATTGAAGCTCTTAAAGATTACGTGGTAATTCATACCCCAGACGCACGCTATACGATTCACTCAACAATGAAGGACATTGATTCGAAAATGGGACAGGAGGAGTTCGTTCGCGTTCA
>JAJRQP010000175.1 GCA_024280195.1 Bacteroidota bacterium
AGAAAAGATGTACAATGGATTAAAAGTAGGAGGGAGGCTCGTTACGTATTGCGCGCAAGGTCAGTTTAAAAGAAATCTAAAGGCATTGGGTTTTGAAGTGAAAGCATTTCCAGGTCCTCCAGGGAAAAGAGAGATGACTGTTGGGATTAAGAATTAAGGATTGAAAGTGAAAAATTGAGAATGGGAGAAACTTTTTCATTCCTTGTTTATTATTCTTCCTTTAATATTCTTTGAATGAAAATGTGAAAAAATATCGCAAACCTACAAAATCTCACACTTCATAACTCCATCTCTATCGATTTCCGTCATAGTAACCTCCTGAAAAGTATTTGCTAAACCTTTATTAAACGCCGTCTTTATTTTTACATAATTAGATGTAAAACCATGCATCACTCCATCATTATCTGAATCCTCAAAAAGAACGGTTTCAGTCTTACCAACTTGCGTCTCGTAAAAGGCTCTTTTTTTCTTTGCTGAAAGGATGTGTAGTTGCTTGCTACGTTGCTTGCGGATGTTCATTGGAACCGAATTTCCTAATTTTATCGCAGTCGTATTAGCTCTTTCAGAGTAAGTAAACACGTGTAAATAAGACACTTCCAATTCTTTAATGAAATTTACGGTGTCTAAAAAATCTTCATCCGTTTCTCCAGGAAAGCCAACAATGACATCTACACCGATGCAAGCATTTGGTCGCAGTGATTTTATTTTCTTTACTCTGTCTGCAAAAACTTCACGCTTGTATTTTCTGCGCATTGCCTTTAACAAACGATCATTTCCAACCTGCAAAGGAATGTGAAAATGAGGGACAAATCGTTTAGATTCTCCGAGGCAAAATTCAATAATTTCATCCGATAGCAAATTCGGCTCAATGGATGAAATTCTAAAGCGGTCAATACCTTCAACTTGGTCTAGTTCTTTCACTAAACTGAAGAAGTTTTCTTCTCCACCTTGACCAAAATCACCAATATTAACGCCTGTTAAAACAACTTCTTTGACATCCGTTTTTGCAATTTTCTCTGCTTCGGAAATCGTCTCAGCAATTGTTGCATTTCTACTTTTTCCTCTGGCTAACGGAATGGTGCAAAACGTGCAAAAGTAATCACAACCGTCTTGAATTTTTAAGAAAGAACGTGTTCTGTCGCCCATAGAAAACGCAGGAACGAATTCTTTCGTATTCTTAATGCTTTCGTTCGAAATGACAACCTCTTCAGAATCAAAAGACTCGACGTGTTCTACAATGTTGAATTTCTCATTGGCTCCCAAAACGATATTTACTCCAGGAATTGTTGCGATTTCTTTCGGCTTCAATTGTGCGAAGCATCCAATTATTGCGATGAAACAATTTGGATTGATTTTCTTCGCTTTCTTGACCAATTGTCGGCATTTCTTATCGGCATTTTCTGTTACAGAACAGGTGTTAATGACATAGATGTCTGGTGTGTCATCAAAGCTAACTTTTGCATAACCTGCATCCTCGAAAGATCTTCCAATGGTGGAAGTCTCCGAAAAGTTGAGTTTGCAGCCAAGCGTGTAAAATGCGACTTTTTTGTATTGATTCATTGCATTGCAAAAGTAAAAATTTAATTGATAAAGAGGGGGTATCGAGCATTCGATTGTTCGATTGTTCGAGTATTCGAAAAATCCAAGACTCCAAAGCTCCAAAACTCTAAAAAAATCCTTATTTTCGCAACGCAATAAAAGCACCAAATTGAACAGCTATGATGGAAAAAGTAGAACCATACAAACCTCAAAATAAAGTCAGAATTGTAACCGCAGCATCTTTATTTGATGGGCACGACGCAGCGATAAATATCATGCGAAGAATTATTCAATCTACTGGTTGCGAGGTGATTCACTTAGGTCATGACCGTTCTGTTGAGGAGGTTGTAAATTGCGCAATTCAAGAGGATGTTCAAGCGATTGCCATGACTTCTTACCAAGGTGGACATACAGAATATTTGAAATTCATGTATGATTTACTGAATGAGAAAGGTGGAGGTCACATCAAAATATTTGCAGGCGGTGGAGGCACAATTCTCCCCGTAGAAATAGAAGAGTTAGAAGCTTACGGTATTGAGAGAATCTACCATCCTGACGATGGAAGAGCAATGGGATTGCAGGGTATGATTAATGACTTGGTGCAACGAGCAGACTTTCCTGTTGGAGATAAATTGATTGGAGATCTTAAAGATTTGCAGAAAAAATCGGTTCCATCCATTGCTCGTTTAATTTCTGCAGCTGAGAACTTTGCAGAAGAAACAAAAACTGTTTTAGAGGATATTCACGCATTGGCTTCAAAGAACAAAACACCAATCTTGGGAATTACAGGTACTGGTGGTTCTGGGAAATCATCTTTGGTGGATGAATTAGTACGTCGATTTTTAATTGATTTTCCGAACAAAGAAATTGCGATTGTATCAGTCGATCCTTCTAAACGTAAAACAGGAGGAGCGCTTTTAGGAGATAGAATTAGAATGAATGCTATTAAAAATGAACGTGTTTATATGCGTTCCTTGGCGACGCGTCAATCGAATTTAGCATTGAGTAAGCATGTTTCTGAAGCATTGGTAATTCTAAAAGCAGCAAATTACGACTTAATTATTCTTGAAACTTCTGGAATTGGTCAGTCTGATACGGAAATCATGGATCACTCGGATGTTTCTTTGTATGTAATGACTCCAGAATTTGGCGCAGCAACTCAATTGGAGAAAATTGACATGCTCGATTTTGCTGATTTGGTTGCCTTGAATAAATTTGATAAGCGAGGTGCTCTTGATGCTTTGCGTGATGTGAAAAAGCAATACATGCGAAATCACAATCTTTGGGATGTCAATCAAGATGATTTGCCTGTCTTTGGAACAATCGCATCTCAGTTCAATGATCCTGGGATGAATACGCTCTACAAGAATATCATGGATAAGTTGGTCGAGAAAACGGATGCAAAAGATTTAGTTTCCAAAATTTCGATTACCAAAGAAATGTCTGAGAAGATATATGTCATTCCACCAGCTAGAATTCGTTATTTGTCTGAGATTTCGGAGAATAACAGAGCTTACGATGAATGGTGCGTAGAACAATCTGAAACAGCGCAAAAACTGTTCGGAATATTTAAAGCAATCGAATCTGTTTCAGGTCAAGCCTTAGAGTTGACAAAAATTGGAATCAATGACGATAACCTAAATTCTGAGGATGAGTTTCTTTCGCTTTTATTGAAAGAATTTGACCGTGTAAAAATGGATTTAGACCCGCATAATTTAGAACATATTCTCAATTGGGCAGATAAAGTAAAAAAATACAAAGATCCTGTTTATATCTTCAAAGTAAGAGATAAAGAAATTAAAATAGATACACATTCTGAGTCGCTTTCTCATTCTCAAATTCCAAAAATTTCTTTACCAAAATATACGGCTTGGGGAGATTTACTCACGTGGATTTTGCAAGAGAATGTGCCCGGAGAATTTCCGTATGCTTCAGGGCTCTATCCTTTCAAACGTACAGGTGAAGATCCATCTAGAATGTTTGCGGGAGAAGGAGGCCCAGAAAGAACTAATAAGCGTTTTCATTATGTGAGTGAAGGCATGCCAGCGAAAAGATTATCAACGGCTTTTGATTCGGTTACTCTTTACGGAAATGATCCAGCTGAACGTCCAGATATTTATGGGAAGGTTGGAAATTCAGGAGTGTCAATTTGCTGTTTAGACGATGCAAAGAAATTGTATTCTGGTTTTGATTTAACACATGCGATGACTTCTGTGTCAATGACAATCAATGGTCCAGCACCTATGATGCTAGGATTCTTTATGAATGCTGCGATTGATCAGAATTGTGAAAAGTACATCAAAGAGAATGGTCTTGAAAAAGAAGTGGAAGCAAAAATTGTTGCTAAATATAAAAAAGCAGGAACAAAACGTCCAGCTTATCAAGGTGATTTGCCAAAAGGGAACGATGGTCTAGGATTGATGTTGCTCGGTGTTACCGGTGACGAAGTTTTGCCAGCAGACGTTTATGTAAAAATTAAAAAAGAAACATTAACGCAAGTTAGAGGAACGGTTCAAGCGGATATTCTAAAAGAAGATCAAGCGCAGAATACCTGCATTTTCTCAACTGAATTTGCGTTGCGATTAATGGGAGATGTGCAAGAATACTTCATCGATAATGGTGTAAGAAATTTTTACTCAGTATCCATTTCAGGTTATCACATTGCTGAAGCAGGTTCCAATCCGATTACGCAGTTAGCATTAACTTTGGCAAATGGATTTACTTACGTTGAGTACTACCTCAGTAGAGGAATGGATATCAATAAATTCGGACCTAACTTATCTTTCTTTTTCTCCAATGGAATTGACCCAGAATATGCGGTAATTGGTCGGGTTGCTCGAAAAATTTGGGCAAAAGCAATGAAATTGAAGTACAAAGCAAGTCCACGAGCGCAAATGTTAAAGTACCACATTCAAACCTCTGGTCGTTCATTACATGCGCAAGAGATTGATTTCAATGATATTAGAACTTCTTTGCAAGCTTTATATGCAATCTACGACAATTGTAATTCATTGCACACCAATGCGTATGACGAAGCAATCACAACTCCAACCGAGGAATCGGTGCGTAGAGCAATGGCTATTCAATTAATCATTAACAAGGAGTTAGGTTTAACTAAGAATGAGAACCCGATTCAAGGTTCGTTCATTATCGAAGAATTAACGGACTTAGTAGAGGAAGCAGTTCTATTAGAATTCGACAGAATCACCGAAAGAGGTGGTGTTTTAGGAGCAATGGAGACGATGTACCAGCGTTCTAAAATTCAAGAAGAAAGTTTATACTACGAGACATTAAAGCACAACGGAGAGTTCCCAATTATTGGTGTAAATACTTTCTTAAATAAGAATGGCTCACCGACAGTCATTCCAGCTGAAGTTGTGAGAGCAACGGAAGAAGAAAAACAGTATCAATTGAATATGTTAGCGAATTTCCAAAAAACAAATGCACATCATTTGGAACCACAAATTAAGATGATTCAAAATGCTGCGATTCAAAATGAAAACATTTTCGAGTACTTAATGGAAGCGTCTAAGTATTGTTCTTTGGGTCAGATTACAAGTTCGTTGTTTGAAGTTGGAGGGCAGTATAGGAGGAATATGTAAAACTAGTGAGGAGTGTTTTAGTGATGAGTTTGGAGTGAAAGTAGTACCTCGACAAGCTCGGCAACCAACTTCTGTTAGAATTATGACGTTGGTACTTGTTAGAATTCTCAATTGTGAAGTTAGTACCTGTTAGGATTATGAATTATGGATTATGAAGCGGACGTGAAAAAATCAATCATTAAATATTACGGTAATTCCATTGCTGTAATATTTTTAGGTGGGTTGATTTGGTTTCTAGTACTTTCTGTAGTTAATGGTTCGATGCTTATTTTAGTTTTTGGAATAGTTCCATTGATTGTTCTCACTTGCTTTACTGCAATTCTGAATTTAATCTATTTTCTTCCGATTAATCAATTAGTTGTAAGGTTTCTTTTGCCTGGAATTATTTTAATCTTGTTGTTAATAGTATTTATTGATTCACTCAGTGATTTGTTTTATATTGGATTTTTTGGTTTGTTAAACTTTCTCTATGGAATTAGGGTTTATTTAAAAATAAAATTGAAACAAAAATCAATTTCAAATAATCCATAATCTTAACAATTATAAACTTCCTAATTCATAATCCTAACACTATCCTACTTTTTAAACTCCCCA
>JAJRQP010000176.1 GCA_024280195.1 Bacteroidota bacterium
AATTTTCATCAATTCTGAAATAGAAATCATGAAACGTTTTGAAATACTGTACATGGTCTCATGAGCGAGAACAACATGCTTGATAGTAGAGTCACTAAATGACACCACAAGTTGCTCTTTAATCTCATTTTTACCAATTAAAGTGTCAACTACAAAAGGATTATCCGAAGTAGGAACCTCGACCTCTTCCACTTCAATCTGCTCAACTACATCTTCTATTTCATTTTCAGAACCAGGCACTTTAATTACTTGCCCTTTCTGTAAACCATTTGCTAATTCAGGATTCAAAGCAATCAATTCATCGACGGACAGATTAAACTTTCTTGAAAGACCGTAAAGTGTTTCTTTCTTCTTAACCTTATAATCTATGGTCTGAATTTCTTTAGGAGAATCAACCTCGCTTGTAGGAATCAAGATTTTTTGTCCAACCTTCAATCCATTTGACAAAACGGGATTAGCTGTCATTATTTGCTCGGTTGAAACACCGTACATTTTTTGCAATCCCCAAAGTGTATTCCCTGGTTCAACAATATGTTCGTAATAGTCCTTCCCATCAACAGTTACTTTATTAGCAACGTTAGGTTGACAAATTGCAACACTTGAAATTAGAAGAAAAAAGATAATTAAAATTCTTTGCATGGTTCAAAAATAATCAATTGAAATTTACAATTGCTATGCCAATAACGATTTTATGTGAATTTAACTTTGTTATAACAACAAAATGACAAAAATGTAACACTAATTATTCCCACTCAATCGTAGCAGGTGGTTTAGAACTAATGTCATAAGTTACCCGATTAATACCTTTCACTTGATTGATGATTCTATTGGAAACTTTTGCTAAAAACTCATACGGAAGATGACACCAATCAGCCGTCATCCCGTCAGTTGAAGTTACCGCTCTTAGTGCTACGGCATTCTCATAAGTCCGCTCATCTCCCATTACTCCAACAGATTGAATTGGCAAAAAGATGGCTCCAGCTTGCCAAACATCATCGTACAACCCATCCTCTTTTAAGGTAGAAATAAAAATATGATCTACCTCTTGAAGAATTTGTACTTTTTCTTTGGTTACATCTCCCAGAATTCGAATACCAAGCCCTGGACCCGGAAAAGGATGACGACCTAAAATCTTAGGATCAATCCCCATTGATTTACCTATTCTTCTCACCTCATCTTTAAACAGCAATTTCAAAGGCTCAATAACCTCTAGTTTCATATAATCAGGCAATCCTCCAACATTATGGTGCGATTTAATGGTTGCAGAAGGTCCTCCTGTTGCAGAAACTGACTCAATCACATCAGGATAAATAGTTCCCTGCCCTAGCCATTTTGCATTCTCAACAAGCTTTGATTCTTCATCAAAAACATCAATAAAAACTTTGCCAATCGCTTTTCTTTTCAGTTCAGGATCAGTCAGTCCTTTTAATTCTTCATAAAACAACTCGCTTGCATTTACACCCTTCACATTTAATCCCATTCCTTTATATGAATCAAGGACAGAAGAAAATTCATCTTTACGAAGCAATCCATTATCAACAAATATGCAATGCAAATTCTTTCCTATTGCTTTGTGCAATAAAACAGCAGCAACAGTTGAATCAACACCACCAGAAAGACCAAGAATTACTTTGTCATCTCCAATTGTATTTTTTAGATTATTAACCGTTTCATCTACAAAAGAATTAGGAGTCCAATCTTGTGAGCAACCACAAATATCCACTAAATAATTCTTTAAAAGAATAGAGCCTTCTAAAGAGTGATAGACCTCTGGATGAAATTGAATTCCGAAAGTTTGCTCGCCTTCAATTTGAAATCCTGCAACCTCAACATCTGATGTACTCGCAATGATTTTATAATTATCAGGAACATTCTTAATCGTGTCTCCGTGAGACATCCACACTTGAGAATCCATAGAAATACCTTTGGTTAGAATATTTGTATCATCCACAAAAGAAAGGTTTGCACGACCATATTCTCTGATTTTGGAAGGAAGTACTTCTCCCCCAAAATTATTTGCTAAATACTGCGCTCCAAAACAAACCCCTAACAAAGGTAATTCACCTTTAATTTGATCTAGATTTGGTTTAGGAGAATTTTCATCACGAACAGAAAAAGGACTTCCTGATAAGATAACACCTTTAATATTATCAGTCAACTCAGGACACTTATTCCAAGGATGGATTTCACAATAAATATTTAGTTCACGAACTCTACGTGCTATAAGCTGCGTGTATTGTGAACCGAAATCAAGTACTAAAATCATTTCATGCATGGTGCAAAGATAATTGGAATTCTGATTATCTAAACCGATTTTTTAGTAGAATTTATAATTCTTTTTACACATAGACAATTTGGCAGTATCGACTGCTTTGGAATAATTTATGACAAAAGGAATATAAATCAATCAAACTGCTTTTATTGCAAATTGATTTTACTAATTTTACGAGTTCGAATTTATACAATACAATGGCATTAAATATACTAAAGAAATTATTCGGTGATAAGTCTAGTAAAGACAGAAAAGAATATCAACCATCAATTGACAAAGCTAACGAGGCTCATGCAGCATTAATTAATTTATCTGATGATGATTTGAGAGCAAAAACAAGCTCGTTTCAAAAGAAAATTAAAACTGGAACGGAAGCATTGGAAGCAGAACTAGCTGAAATGAAAGCGAAGGCTGCCAACATAAACACTCCTATTCATGAGAAAGAAGATTTATTTGATGCAATAGATAAATTTGCCAAATCAATTGATGAGAAAATTGAAGAAATTCTTGAAGAAATTCGTCCAGAAGCTTTTGCGACCATTAAAGAAACAGCAAGAAGATGGGCCGAGAATAAAGAATTAGTTGTGACAGCAACTGAAATGGATAAAGAATTATCTACTCAAAAAGATGGAATCACCATTGATGGAGACAAGGCTGTTTGGTCCAACAAATGGACTGCAGCAGGTGTTCCTGTAGAATGGAATATGGTTCATTACGATGTGCAATTAATGGGTGGTGGAGTTCTTCACAAAGGAAACATTGCTGAAATGCAGACAGGTGAAGGTAAGACTTTGGTTGCAACCTTACCAGTTTATTTAAATGCACTTGCAGGAAAAGGAGTTCACTTGGTGACGGTAAATGACTACTTAGCCAAGCGTGATTCTGAATGGATGGGACCTATTTATCAATTTCATGGTTTAACTGTAGATTGTATCGATAAGCATAGACCAAATTCTGAAGAAAGAAAGAAAGCTTACAAATCAGATGTTATTTTTGGAACGAATAATGAATTTGGTTTTGACTACTTGCGTGACAACATGGCAGGAAGTCCTGATGACTTAGTTCAGCAAAAACATCATTATGCAATCATTGATGAAGTTGATTCTGTTTTAATTGATGATGCAAGAACACCGTTAATTATTTCTGGACCGACTCCACGTGGA
>JAJRQP010000177.1 GCA_024280195.1 Bacteroidota bacterium
AAGAAAGAAGATTTATTATATCGGGTAACTCCTGAAAACTCTGAAGTCAAATTGCTAGACAATAAAATAAAAGCAAAAACAAACTTGATTCAACGTAGTGTAAGTGCAATTGAAAACCGATTGATGCAAAATGCAAAAGTCTTGCGTGGAAATTTAGGCAAATATAAAAACGAAATCTTTGAACTTCCAGAAAAGAAAATGGAGTTCAATCGTTTGAAAAACATTCAAAATCTCAATGAAAAGTATTTCACATTATTGACAGAAAAGAAAGTCCTTTATGCCATTTCAGATGCAGGTTATGCTTCTTCGAACAGAGTTTTGAGTATGCCAAAGGTTGCTTCTTCTCCAGTAGAACCGAGTAAGAACTTTATATACACTTCGTTTATAATGTTCGGAATTATTCTCGGACTAGGTGTGATGTTCTTAAAATACTTAATGTTTAATGAAATTAATCAAATTGAAGATTTGGAGAATGTGTTGCCAGAAAAAGCATCAATTTTAGGAGGAGTTCCTTTGTTTAAATACAATATGGAATACTCTAAGTTGATTGTTGCGGAAGCGCCAAAATCCTCTATGGCTGAGTCAATGCGTAAAATACGAACGAATTTAAGTTACATTGACCCGAACTATCAAACTATTGCAATTTCCTCCTCTATTTCAGGCGAAGGAAAAACTTTTGTAGCACTGAACCTTGCTGGAATTATTGCAATGTCAGGAAAGAGAACAGTTCTACTTGATTTAGATTTACGAAAGCCAAAAATTCACCTAGGTTTAGATGTGGACAATATTAATGGAATGAGCTCATTAATTGTTGGTCAGAGTAAGTTAGAAGACTGCATACACTCAACACAAATAAAAGGGTTTGATTTTATCACAGCAGGTCCTACACCGCCAAATCCTTCTGAGCTTTTATTAAGTGATGGTTTTAAAAATGTAATAAAGCAATTGAAAGAGATTTATGATGTAATTGTTATTGATAATCCACCTGTCGGTTTAGTATCTGACGGTGTACGAAATTTAACAGAAGCGGATATTCCTATCTATGTGTTTAAGTCACACTATTCTAAACGTAGCTTTACCAATCGTGTGAAAGAATTATTTGAAGTTCAACAGTTGAAAAGTTTGAACGTAATTTTGAACGGTATTCAAGCAAGTAAGTCATCAACCTACGGATATGGATATGGTTACGGTTATGGGGACTATAACAATGGCTACATGGAAGATGACACCAAAATATTCAAAGAAGCAGCAAAGGAGAACAAGTGGTACCGAAAAATCTTTAGAAAATGGAAATAACAAAGACTGCCATTGAAGGTTTACTGATTTTTAAACCAAGAACTTTTAAGGACAACAGAGGAGGTTTTTTTGAGAGTTTCAATCAGAAAATTTTTGATGAAGCAACCAATGGAGAGTATGTCTTTGTTCAAGACAACCAATCTTTTTCAAGTAAAGGTGTTCTTAGAGGTCTTCATTTTCAAAACCCTCCTTACGCGCAAGGAAAACTAGTCAGAGTTATTCAAGGAGCTGTACTTGATGTTGCAGTTGACATACGTAAAGACTCTAAAACTTACGGTGAATATTTTGCAATTGAATTGACGGCTGAAAATAATTTGCAGTTTTGGATTCCTCCCGGATTTGCTCATGGATTTTTTGCGAAAGAAGACAATACGATTTTTTCCTATAAATGCACAAACTATTATTCTCCTGAAAGTGAAGGGACAATAAAGTGGAATGATAATGATTTAGGCATAGACTGGCAGGGGGTTCCTACAATGATTTCTGAAAAAGATGAAATAGGCGAAGAATTTCGTAACTTTACCTCTCGCTTTTAAACTAACAACGTGCTAATAAAATTAGTTCAACTTATTGGTTTTATGCTAGGCGGTGCAATTATCGCTTACATAATTAATGTTCTACTACTAAGGTTCTCTCGCTCCCTAGGTATTCGGAATAAAAATGATGTGGTCATTCGATGGAGTAATGAGTCGAAGCCATCATTAGGAGGGGTTAGTTTTTTTATTGTCTTTGTGTTCTCAGCCATCGCATACTCTATTATTTTTTATGATGCACCTAACGTATTTCAAAACTTACAATACGTTGGTTTATTTGTTGCTGGATCTCTAGCTTTCGGAATGGGACTAGCTGATGATGCTTACGACACACGTCCGCTGTTTAAGTTATTTATTCAGATTCTTTGCGGAGTTGTTTTTGTCGCAACAGGTTCTATGATTGACTTTTTCCATATTTGGACTGCCGATGCAATTTTAACGGTTCTCTGGGTGGTCGTTATTATGAATTCTTTAAACATGCTAGATAACATGGATGGAATTACTGGAACAACCGTTTTCTTTATTTTATTGACATGTGTTTTTTCAGCTTGGATTATTTTTCCTTTTAATATCAATATTTGGATTTTAATTTTGATTTCAGTTTTAGGGGCAGTTGGTGGTTTTTTAACAATGAATGTACACCCTTCAAAATTATTTATGGGGGATGCCGGTTCTCAATTCATTGGTTTATTTGTCTCCTTCTTTGGAATGAAATATTTATGGAACATTGGTACAGCTGACCCTTCTCATGTTCACCCCTCTTGGCTCGGGTTAACAGTTGTCATTGTTGCGTTTACTCCAGCTGCTGTTGATACATTAACCGTTGTTATTAATCGCCTAAAAAGAGGGCAGTCTCCAATGGTTGGAGGAAAAGACCATACAACTCACCACCTAGTTTACGCCGGTTTATCAGACAGAAAAGTATGGTTGGTATTTGTTCTCATTGGAGCTTTGTCGACATTCTTAGCAATAGCAATGGTTAACCTAATTTCATTAGAGACTTATTATCCGGTTGCATTTTTTGTAATCTATACCATTTTCGTGTTCGGCTTCTTATATAAGAATACAATAAAGTATCCTGCATCTGAAAAGTAATCTAAACTTTAACAATTATTATTTCTCCTCCAAGAATTACTATTCTATAATTCGTATTTTCGTAGAATGAGAATTCAATTCCCCCTAAATCTTATTGCAAGTGTAATTTTAATCGTGCAATTTTCTTCTTGTAACTCGCAGAATGAACAGCCCACATCCGAACGAATTTCGGCGGTAGAAATCAAAGCAGATCATTTTTCTATGCCTAAAACACCTGATTCTATCGTCTTTTGCGGAGTAACAGTGAGAATGGATAATTTTGATTTAAAAGAAAGATTAGACAGAGAATTAATCGTCAACACATACCGTCATAGTGCAACAATTCAATATTTAAAACGCGCAAAAAGATTCTTTCCAGCGATTGAAAAAGCACTTGCAGAAAAGGGTATTCCAGAAGACATGAAGTACCTCTGTGTTGCAGAAAGTGGATTGGCACAGGTAACTTCTCGCTCTGGAGCAAAAGGATTTTGGCAATTTATGCCGCCGACAGCAAAAGAATATGGTATGAAAATCAATACTGAAATTGACGAACGAATGAACGTTGAAAAAAGCACAAAAGCAGCTTGCAAGTATTTGAATACTGCCTACAAGAAATTTGATGATTGGTTCTTAGCGGCAGCTGGATACAATCGTGGAATGGGTGGGATTCAACGTGATTTAGATCAACAAGGGGTCGATAATTACTTCGATTTGCAAATGCCTGAAGAAACGAATCGCTATGTCTTTAGAATCATTGCATTAAAAATTGTGATGGAAAATCCGGAAGCGTATGGTTTTTATCCAGAAGAATTTGAACTGTACGAACCGATTGAAACACGAACAATCATTGTAAAATCTTCCATTCCCAACCTCGCAGAGTGGGCA
>JAJRQP010000178.1 GCA_024280195.1 Bacteroidota bacterium
GTGTTAAATAACAATTAGTTGCTGTAGTGTATTCAAATACAGAATAATAATAATCTGTACCGGGTGTTAAACCAGTTACTGTTACAGAAGTACCAGTTCCTTCATATACTACAAAATTACCAGCACCAATTTGGTCTCCACTTCCAAATAATGCATTTGCTGTGTAAGATGTTCCTGTTCCAGGATTAGAATTAACAGCAGATCCTTCACGAGCAACTACAAGAACTCTATCACCATTTCCAGCAGTCCAATTAATTGTCATTTGATTATCTCCAATAGCTGATGAAACATAATTAGTTGCTTGAGTTGTTGGAGGTGTACATGTTGGTGTAAATTGATAAGAATAAATTCTAGTTCTTGCACTTCCACCAGCTGCTAAGTATTCTCCAGTATACCAAAACGTTTGACCATCAGGGTCTAATGTTAATTGTGCATAATCCCCAACTCTATTACCTCCTGTTTGAGATCCTCCACCAGCTATTGCTATTGTTTCAGCAATAGGTAAAGTGCCAAGAGGGTCTGAAGCAAGTCTTCCAGAATAACCTAGGGTCATATAAGTAGACGTTCCTGATTTCGCATAAGAAAGTCCGATATCTCCATTGTCATTCATAGCAATGCTACCCAACCAGAAAGACTCTGTTCCTGGTGCATAAATACCTTGTTGATAAATCGACCAAACATCTGTCGTTTGATCCTGTCTTAATTCAACCCAATAAATGCCTCTTTGTGAAGAACTTATTTTAACAGGCCAATTCAATACAGTTGTATTATATCCGGCAAAAGATTTCCATTGAGCTCTAAATTGAATTATTCCTCCAATACCATCAAGTTTAGTGATTGTTCCCTGTTGAGGAATATCATTCCAACCAGCATCATATGAAGCATCAAATGCATTGGTTGGTAAAATGCCTCCAGATGTAACGGTCATTGTTGGAGGCCCACTCCAGTTAACAGCAGCATTATAAATATTAACAGCATCAATGTTTCCTCCACCCCATGCATTGTCAGAAAAAGAGAAAATTGGGCAAGGCTTTCCTGCTCCAGGCATAACTCCATCGGAAGCATCTCCTGGCATTGGAACAAAGAAGCCTCCTCCTTGAGGGGGAGAAAATGTTTGAAATACAGATTCAGCCGTAGCATCACCTGCGAGCATTTTTGTTCTATTAAAAGCAAATATTTTTTCAGCATAATTGGCAGTCATGTAATATCCATCTTGCCATGCTGAAAATTTTAGATAATCAGGAAAATCAGGTGAAACAAATTCATATGTGTACCAAGAACCTAGTGGGTCAGCTGTTTGAGAAATGGCAATGTAAATTCCATTCCCTGCTCCTCCTGAAAACTGACTCATGAACCAACGGTCAGCAGCCTTGTCGTAAAGAACAATTGGATCACCGTCTCCATTTCCAGATGGAAATAAAGCACTGATGTTACCGTTCGCCATTACAGCACCCGTTTTATTCCATATTCTATACGTATCACCATTAATTGCTTGAATAATATGATTGGGCCCAGCAGCAGCACTTGGATCAAAAGGTCTAAACCCTACGTTTGGTGATTGACCATCCCAGTTTTGCTCTAAAGCTTTCCCTCCAGGATGATTGTTATTTCTACCAAATTCTTTTTGGATCATTGAATTGTCATTTCCATAGGCAGACCCATCTTCTTTTGCTTTGTATTCAAAGGTTTGAACGGGCATGTCACGTTTATCAGGAAATTCTTTCCTTAGTTTCTTTTTACTTCTTAGCTCTGATTCATCTACTGATAAATCAATTAAAGGCTGTGAAATGGAGAAGTTTGAACATGGAATAACATGGGATTCAGTTCCCCACTCTAGTTTTTGCGTATTGCTAACAGAATTATTGTCAGCTTTTTGAGCAAAAAATAAACCAGGTAATCCTATGAAAATTCCTAATACAATTTTTTTCATAAAGTTTAATTTTAGTATAGTTTGAGCGACTAATTTAGCTTAAAAAGAAGTAACGTCTAAAATTATCGGTTATAGAATTGATTTAAAATTGTATTTCTAACGGAATATTTATTTAGTTTTGACGTATAATTAGTATTTATTTATATCATAAATCATGAAATCAACATTTGTTTTTTTAGCACTGATTCTCTTTGCTTGTGGGACGTCAAAGAGTAATAGTACAGGTCAAGATGAAAGCCAAACTACCGGAAAAATCGTTTTAGGTGACGCTTGTGTGTATATTAATGCTACGGTTGATGGGAAACCTATTTCGATGTACCCAATAAATTTGGAAGAGCAATTTAAAGTTTCTGACTTGAAAATTTCATTTGATTTTTCTCCAAGTAGAGCTCCACAACCGACAGATTGTGTTGTTGATAGAGTAGTTACTGTAAGTAATGTTTTTATTGTTAAATAATAAGTTGTTTTTACATCATCATCCAAACTTTTTGCTTAACTTAAATTAGATGATGCAAAAAAGCCAAACTTTTCAGAGTAATCAAATTGCCGAATTTACTGAGCGGTTTATTAATCAAACCAATCGTTCTATATTTCTCACAGGTAAAGCAGGAACA
>JAJRQP010000179.1 GCA_024280195.1 Bacteroidota bacterium
CTCTTGAAAGTATTTTCTCTCCTTTATAATCAACCAATATCGTACCTGAAAAACCAGTTTGCTCTAACTTGTTTAGGTACGCCTTCACTTTTTGAGTAACTGTTTCATTTTGTTTGGTTTCTTTATTACTTTTTTTATCATCAAGCCCACAACTCATTAAAGCCAAACCAATAAATACCATTACTATGCTTAATTCTATTTTTCTCATAATTATTTACAATTTTCAATTATTTTTAAAAGAGTATTTTCTAAACTTTCAATTTCACTACCCTTTATATCCTGTAAGGCTATTTCTCTATTCTTTAAAATTATTTCGTTTAATTCGCTTAGATTTTTTTGAGTTTTTTTTGTTAGCTCAATTTTATATTTTCTTCTATCTTTTTTATGCATTGTACGTTTTAAGTGTTTTTTTTTAACCATTAACTCTATCATTCTTGTAACAGAGGCGTTATCTTTGAAAATTAGTTCAGCAATTTCACTTTGAGATAATGAAGGGTTATTATTTAAGAATTGAATTAAGAGGGCTTGATCAATTGTTATATCATCAAACTTTTCCTGAATTCTTTTTAATGCAAATTTCCTATACTCTTTAATAGCTTTTTCAATAGAGTAAAAGACAGTCTGTTTAGGGTTTTTAATCATTTTGAATTTTGTTTGATGCAAATATAATTGATATATCAAACAAATGAAATTATTTTAACACTTTTTATAATTTTAGATTTAAGTCGTGCATTGGTTTTTAATTACCGCCAACGTTATGGTAATGCACACATGTGCATTATCTCCCTAGTAATTCTCTATAAAAAGAATCCAATCACTAGGAGATCTTGAACAATCATTAAAACTTAATTTATTGTAATTAATTGAAGTTGAATCAGAATAAAACGAATGTTTCCAAATGTAAGGCTCTGTAGAATACAACAAATACGTTAAGGTAAATGCAAGAGCAACTTTATTATCTGTCCCGATGTATTCTATTCTTACTGTGTCGGCAATATCAAAATTAGATATTAAATGAAACTCATCTGGAGAACTATCAGCACTAGAAATATCTCCCCAAATATAATACCCACCATAACTGCTAGTATCACAAACATGGTTCTTCAAATTTGCTAAGTACATACCATTTGCTTTGATATTAAAATCATAGATAAAAGAAGAATCCCAATCGGCAACGGTATAAATATCAACCGAAGTTGCAGATGGAGCTCCCATTGAAATTGGTTGCCCTTCGATCATTACTCCGCTTCCTGCTGCTGCCCCTCCTGTTCCTACTGTTGGTTCCACCTCCTTTTTACAAGAAAGAAAAAATGAACTGGCAAGAATAAAAAGAAAGCATTGATAAATAAGATTTTTCATGGCAATGGATTATTAAGTCTCACTAAAGTAAAAAAAAAAACCGATTCTAGCAATTGCTAAAATCGGCTTCTCTGGTTGTTATTGGTTTATCTTTTACTGAGGTTTTTGACAACCTTTTCCATTCCACGGTAATGCTCCTGCGGGCAATGCCTCTTCTATGGTAATTAATGGTAAGAATATTTCTGCATCCATTGCAACACTATTTCCTTGTACGTTCAATCCTAACATACTTCTCAATTGATTCGCTCCAGAGTTACTAACAGAAACTGCAGCATCAACATCTTCTCTTCTAATTTCTTGGCGATTTCCATAAACCTTTGCCCAACGTTCTCCAACTGGAATTTTAATCAATGCAGATTCGTTACCATCACTGTATTGATTCAAATACACTGATTCATCCAAAATGTCATCTACTTTCATCTTCGCATTGATTTCTTTAAAATCATACTTAGAATTTCCTGTAAATAAATTATTGTTCAAAGTTAAATCCGCTCCATGACTGTAAACTCCCCCCATGTGACCAAACCCGAAAACATTGTTCTCTACTACAGCTATCAGGTTACGCTCTACGCATAATGCATCACCACCGTAAGAAGCAATTGCATCGTGTTTCCAGTTAAACAAACAGGTGTTATGCTTTACTGTAAATTGAGGATACAAGGACTTATCACTCCCCATGTATCCTGTCTTGATATGAATTCCATATCCTGTATTATTAATACTTAAGTTATTTTGAATCAAACCTTTACCACCTTTGTAAACTTGTACAGAAAGCGCTCCTTGCGTAGGTGCAGTGTTCATAATCACGCAATTCTGAACCGTTACATTCATGTATTTACTTGCATTAATAACAACTCCTCCCGACTCTGGTGACGGATTCTGTCCTGACTTAGGACTTGCTTGTCTTCGTATTGCATAATTCTCTGTTGTGTGATATCTATTTCTTGGACCATTATCGAAAACAATTCCATCAACCACAACTTCACTTCCTTCAGAAAGTTGTCCGTTTGATTCTCGTTGCTGATTCGTTCTGATATACAATCGAGGTTGCGTCAATTTCATGTATTCATTCACTCCTGTAAAAACAGTTTTTGTTTCTCCCCAAGGATCTCTTTTCGTAAATGTTTCATCAAAACCACCATATATTTTTACGGGAACATTGATTTCGTCAGAACCTCTCGATCCTTTACTTTTATAAACACCTCCAGCAATTAATACGATATCATTCGGTTTTAAATGATGAATGATGTTTCCTAAATCTTTTGCAGGACGTTCTTTGGTTCCTAACTGACCTGAACCATTTGTTCTACTAACATACCACGTTCTTCCTTTGTTTGCGAAGTTTGGTGTTGTTTTACTTGAAACGGCTGTTCCAGAGCTAGAACTTGCAGAAGAACTTACAGCTTCTTCTTTCAAGGTTGATGATCCTGATGACTCTTCCGTTCCATTTAATTTGTCTTTTAATTTCTTGAACGAAATTTGTGAATTTGCACCTGCTGTAATAAATAAAGCACAAATTGCTAAGGATAAAATCTTTTTCATTGTCATTGGTTTTTAAGTTGAAAATCACTCAGTGTAAGTATTTAATAACAAAGGTAAATCAATAAAATAATAAGAACCTCTATGAATTCATATAGAAAACGAACTCAATTTTCAGATTACATAATGTATTTCACTAAAAATTTGCAACTTATACCGCAATCCTTATCTTTGAGCAACACAGAATTTAAGAATATATGTACATCACAGATTTAAAATCAATTTCTCCTCAAAACACCTATAATGATGAATTATTAGCAGGAGAAGTTCGTGTGATTGAAGATAAGGTCTACCATGCAATAGAACCAAACTACCTCGATTTTATTCCAAAAGGATTACTTCGAAGAATGGGGAAAGCGGTAAGAATGGGAGTTGGAACCGGATTACCTCTTGTACAAAAACACAAAGACATAGAAGGAATTCTCATCGGAACAGCA
This sequence comes from Bacteroidota bacterium, assembly GCA_024280195.1. Taxonomy (GTDB): domain Bacteria; phylum Bacteroidota; class Bacteroidia; order Flavobacteriales_D; family Crocinitomicaceae; genus UBA4466. Next base: position 3,336 of record JAJRQP010000179.1, read on the forward strand.
AACGGCGGTTTAGAAGATTGTATTAAATTTCTGAACCAAATTGTAGAATACGAAGAAGGTGTTTTAACTCCGACTAACTTTGTACAAAGCACTCCTAATGCAGTTGCTGGACAATTAGCATTGATGGGGTCAAATAGAGGATACAATACTACGTACACCAACGGTGGACTCTCTTTTGAAAGCGCACTACTTGATTCTTTTTTATTGTTTGAAGAAGGAAAGCATCGGAAATTGTTGATCGGTGGACTGGAAGAAATTTCAGATTACAATTACAACATTGATTCTCTAGCAGATAAATACAAGGAGGAGATTGTAGCAAGTAACAAATTGATAAACTCCAGAACCAAAGGAACAATTTGCGGAGAAGGTGCGAGCTTATTCGTTGTGGAGAAAGAAGCAGAAGACTATTTTGCGCAAATCATAGATGTTGCTCAAATCACCTACCCTTCAGAAGAAGATTTAGGAAAACTATTGACAGAATTCTTAGCAAAGAATAAAACCAAAGCATCTAGTATCGATACCGTAATGCTCGGATACAATGGAGATTTAAGACATAACAAATGGTATGAATACGTTGATATGAACTTCTTTACAAATGCAAACATCCTTGGGTTTAAGAGCCTAATTGGTGATTTCAGAACGAGTTCTGCTTTTGCAACTTGGCTTTCTGCACATATTCTTAAAGGAAGTTATAAAGATGTACAAACTGTTCTACTAAGACATTCTAATAACCATCCAAAGAAAAAAATACTAATATATAATCACTTTGATGAAGTTAGACACAGCTTTATCTTATTGAGTAAATAATTGCAAATGACTCAAATCACTACATCTAATTTTGACTTTCTCAACAAGTTAAAAAAGAACAATAACCGAGACTGGTTTGCAGAGAATAAAGCAGAATACGTAAAAAATCATGAGGAATTGATTGACTTTGCTGATGATGTTCTTGCATTACTTTCTAAACACGATAACATCGAAACCCTAAACGGTAAGAAAAGTCTGTATCGAATTTATCGTGACGTTCGGTTCTCTAAAAATAAAGCCCCTTACAAAACGCATTGGGCAGGAGGTTTTAAAAGAGCAACTCAGCAATTAAGAGGAGGCTATTACTTCCACATTGAAGAAGGAAATAAGTCAATGGTAGCGGGAGGCTTTTGGGCGCCAAACAAAGAAGACTTACTGAGAATTCGTGAAGAAATAGCTATGGACGATGAAGAACTCAGAGAAATCATTACCGAAAAATCATTTGTTAAAACATTCGGAGGTCTAAAAGGTGACCAATTAAAAACTGCACCAAAAGGTTTTCCAAAAGACCACAAAGCAATTGATATATTGCGCTACAAACAATATGTAGTCTGGAAGAATTTTACAGACAAGGAAGTTCTGCAAAAGGACTTTGCCAAACAAGTTGATGCAACTTTTAAAACAATGAGGCCTTTTTTAAACTACATGAGTGATGTTTTAACAACGGATATTAATGGAAGTCCATTATTTTAAGTAGTTTCATCGTGAAAAATTGAGACATTGAGTATATTCACTCCAGATACATCGACAATAAAAGACTTCTATCAAAGAGGATTATATCTACTAGCGTGGAGAGTTTGTCTTGCCTTTACCGTTGTTTTTATTTTTTTAGGTGGTGTTTACAGCGTAACAAATGCCTCAGGAATCATACCTGTTATTGCAGTGCTTTCTGTTACTTTTTTTGGCTTTTATTACCTTAAGAAAACTAAAAACACACGCATTGTTTTTTGGATTTTTGCCATTGGAGGAAGCTTGATTTCTGGTGTCGCTATGAGCACTATGAATGAATATACGCATTACGTAGATTTTCTTTGGTTAACTTGCTGCATACTTATTGCCTTCATTGGACTCGGCAGTAAAGAAGGGCTAATCTTTATCTTTTTAAATTCTATTAGCATATTTATCTTTTTCTTTTTCGCGCTGAATAATCACATTGAAGTTTTATCACACAGAACAGTTATAGAAAACATTGGAGACTTTGTCGAAGTACTGTTTGCTTTTTTTATCATAGCCTACTTATTGCATCAATTTGTTAAAATGCAACGACATGCAGAAAACAAACTTATCGCTACAAATAAAAGCTTAGAAATTCAAAACAAACTGAATCAAACAAAAAGCTTAGAGAACGAAACATTATTAAAAGAAATTCACCATCGAGTGAAGAATAACCTACAAATCATCATATCACTTCTTAGGATGCAAAGCCAAGATATGAAAACTGAAGAAGGTAAAGAACATTTTAAAGAGGCTATCAATCGAATTATGACCATGTCATTGATTCATGAGAAATTATACGCAGAAAAAGAATTATCGAAAATCAATTTACAATCATACATCGAAGAGTTGACCTTAGAGATTGTGAATGCTTTTACGATTGCAGATAAAGATATTAAGCTCTTTATTAAGACAGATGTAAAACAAATTAACCTCAATACAATCGTCCCATTAGGTTTACTAATTAACGAACTCGTATCAAACTCAATAAAACATGGACTAAAAGGGGTAGAACATGGAGAAATAAGAATCAACATTTCGAGAAAAGATAATCAATATCAATTTTCTTATTACGATAACGGAACCTGGAAAGAAGCTGCAGCTGATAAAAGCAGTTTTGGTGTCGAACTTATAGATATTCTTACAGAACAAATGAATGGAGAAAAATCATTGGATATAACGAATGGAACTTGCTATTTGTTTCTATTGAATGATGTTTAACTCTCTCCTTTAAACTTCTTCCACCTCCTCTCTTCTCGCTCTAGCAAAGAATGAAATTTATGTGGAATTGGTAGTTCGATTTCACATTTAGCTTTTTCAATTGGATGTGTAAATACTAATTTCGTTGATGCGAGAAATAACCCTTTGTGCAAAAGTGTATTCCCTTCTTCTCCATAGAGAACATCACCAACAATTGGGCAAGCTAAATCTGCGCAATGAATTCTCAACTGATGCGTTCTTCCTGTTTTGGGAGAAAGAGAAAGCAAGGATACGACTTCGCTTCGGAGAGAAGGAACTGATTTGAGAACGGCATAACTTGTTTCTGCTTTTTGCTCATTTATGAGTGTAGAAATGATTCCTCTTTCATGCTCAAAAACACCTTTTACAATGGCATGATATGTTTTGACAACTTCCCTATTCTCAAACAATTTTGCCATTTCTCGATGAAAAGTGGCTGTTTTCGACATGATTAACAAGCCGCTTGTTGCATTGTCCAACCGATGAACTGGTTTTGTCCACTTAAACGCATCAACTTGAGTGGAAAGCTGAAATTTTCCAACCATTGCGTTTTCTAAAGTTCTAAAAGAATTACCGCTGACGGTTAACCCTGAAGGCTTATTCACGATAACACAATAATCATCTTCAAAAACAATTTCAATTGCTAACGGAAAAGTTTTTGGGACTCTATTTTCTTGATCAACGAGTGTAAGCTCATCGCCCACAACCATCCAATGCCCTGAAGTTGCCATTTCGCCATTGAGTAATAGTTCGTTCCTCTTTAACGCTTTTTTAACTGCATTCTTAGTCATCAACTGTGGAAATACAGCAATGGTATAATCAACTAAACGAATAGGTTCATTAATAAGAACTACGGTATGTTTATCAAGAACAATCATGTCAAAAAAAAAGGTTGACAACTGCCAACCTTTTCATTTAATCTATTTGAATTAACGAACTTTAAAAGTTACTCTTCTATTCTTTGCCATTTTTAATTCTGCCTCGTCTTCTTCTTTATTTTCTTCGTTATCAACTCCGGAACCTTTTGCAGAAGGAATCATTCTCGATTCACTAATTCCTTTAGACATCAAATATTTCATTACAGAACCGACACGCTTATTATCCATATCAGCATAATAATCATTTTCAACACCTACAGAATCTTCTTCTGCATTATTAAATCCTTGCACTTGTAACTTTGACTCAAGGTTCGCTTCCAATTCTTTCGCAATTAAATCCAAAGACGTTTTTCCTTCAGAAGTCAACTTAGATTTTCCAAAAGCAAAAAACACTTGTTGAATTTCAATTTTTTCTTTAGAAGACATGTCCTCATTCACAGGATTAATTTTCTGATAAATCAATGAAGAAAAATCTCCCTCTCCATTATCGACTAAACAATCACAAGAAGTCCCTTCTGCTAATAACTTCACAGAAACATCATCCAAATAGTAATACGCTGCAATTACTTGCTTTGCCTTCACTCTTGGATCTTTCTTCATTCTTTCAGATTTCGTATCATCATTTGAACCGAAATTTCCAATAGTGATAAATTTCTCTCCGCCTTTCGCAACAAATTGACCACAAACTTCTGTCCAGTTATATCTCGCACTGAAAATCTTATGATCGTTGTTGAAATGTAACAAACTTGCATCTTCAATAATTGGCAATTTCGTGTCAGAACCAAAAGGCTTCTTACTTAATTTCGCACCGATATTGTTTGAAGCATACTTAGATGCCTCCGCTAATGAAACATTAAATTTCACACAATACTTCATTCCCTTCTTCAATGGAGAATCTAATTTTGTCATTACATAAGAACGAGGCAACTTGTTACCGTGAGAATAACCAACAATTCCAGCATAATTAGAACCTTCTTTGGCTACTTCTTTTCCATACACATTTAAAGGCACATCTAAATCTGCCATTTTTGAAGGAACGAATAAATCGGCTCTAACTCCTGTTGGAGAAACCCAACCTGTTGCGCTTTCAATTGAACCTAATCTTTTTGGTTTCTTACCAATGGATTCAAAACTTCCGTTTGGCACTAAATTCTGTGCTTCATCTTGTCCAAAAGAAATAACAGACAGCATTCCAAATGCGACTGTTGCAATTAAATTTCTCCTATTTTTAGTACTTAATTTCATAGTTTTTTACTGTTTTAATAAATGTTTTCACCTTTTCTGGATCAACGTCAGGATAAACACCGTGTCCTAAATTAACAATATGTCGCTTACTTTCGAAAGAATTCAACATATTATTTGTCAATCGTTCTATTTCTGAATGCGAAGAATAAAGTGCACAAGGATCTAAATTACCTTGCAACGTTCTATTTTCTCCTACAATTTTTCTAGCATCGACAATGTTTGTATTCCAATCTATTCCAATTGTGTTACAATTCATTGCTGCTAAATTTGAAAGAGAATTGGGTGCTCCTTTAGCGAATAAAGTCAATGGAACTTCTGTGATTGCCGCTGCAATTCTGTCCATGTATTTCAATCCAAATTCTGCATATTGTTCATCTCCTAAAATACCTGCCCAAGAATCAAAAACTTGAAGCATGTGTGCGCCGGCATTAATTTGAGCTTTCAAATACTTAATTGTCACATTCGTAATACGATTAAGCAACTCATGTGCCAAAGATGGATTGGTGTATAAAATTTTACGTGCAACCGAAAAAGTTTTAGAACCTTGACCTTCTGTCATGTAACAGAAAATAGTCCATGGAGCACCTGCAAAACCAATTAACGGAACACGTCCATCTATTTCTTTGTTGGCAATTTTTATGGCTTCGAGCACGTAGCTCAATTTATCTTCAATATCAAAATCAGTATTCGCAAAGACTAAATCTTCTTCTGATTTGATTGTTTTCTCGAACCAAGGACCTTTTTTCTCAATTAATTGGTATTCTAAACCCATTGCTTCTGGGACAACCA
>JAJRQP010000180.1 GCA_024280195.1 Bacteroidota bacterium
AATATTAACGAGAATGAAACTTGGGCGCTCGATGCATTTGAAAACATATACCTTTCTAACAATGGAACGATTAATAAATTCGATTCTGAAGGAACGTTGATGTTCTCACAAAGTATTAAATCTCTTGGAGAGATGAAGCAATTGGTATTGGTGAACACCATGAAATTGGTGCATTTTTCTGAAGACCAACAAACCTTATGCTATTTTGATAACACCCTTTCTCCAATGGATGATTGCATTGATTTGGCAGAAGAAAACATCGTGAATGCAAGTTTGGTGTGTAGTTCTGCTCAGCCTGATAAGATTTGGGTGTTGGATAACCTCAACTCAACCTTGAATTTACTATCTCTTGATAGAACGAATCAAAGTCAACAAATTAGGAATTTGAAAGGCATTTTGAATATCGGGAACATTTCTCAAATGAAAGAAAGTGGGAACCGTTTGTATTTGTTAGATCAATCAAAAGGAGTTTACATTTTTGACATGTATGGTTCACTAATTGAGTTCATAGAGGATAAAAGTATTCAACATTTTGACGTCGTTGGCTCAACGTTATTCACATTGATGAACGACGTCATACATATTCATGCAGTTGATAGAGACGATGTGATTCTTGTCAGCCTTCCTGTTGGTGGGGTTTTAGAACTTAAAGCAGAGAATGAAACACTTTATTTTAGAACAGATAAAAATGTTCATAAATATAGCTTAGTATTTCTGTAAATCATCTTGCCACTTCTCGCAAAGTTTGTAATTTAGTCAGACCAAAAAAGGACTAAAAACAGAATCAATATGCACATTGCAATCGCCGGAAATATAGGATCAGGAAAGACAACTTTAACACGAATGTTAGCCAAACATTTTGGGTGGGATACCCATTTTGAAGATGTTGAACATAATCCATACCTCAATGATTTCTATGAAGATATGCAACGTTGGTCGTTTAATTTACAAATTTATTATTTAAACAGTCGTTTCAATCAAGTGCAAGAAATCCAAAAGACGGAAGGAACGATCATTCAAGATAGAACGATTTACGAAGATGCATTTATTTTTGCTCCCAACTTACATTCTATGGGGTTGATGACAACAAGAGATTTTGAGAATTATTTCTCCTTGTTTAATTTAATGGATTCTTTTGTTTCTTCTCCTGATTTATTAATCTATTTGAGAGCAAGTGTTCCGACATTGGTCAACCAGATTCAGAAAAGAGGCCGTGATTATGAAGAAAGTATTCGTTTAGATTACTTGAAACGTTTGAACGAAAGATACGAAGCATGGATTTCGACTTACGATAAAGGGAAGTTGCTTATCATTGATGTTGACAATAACAACTTTCCAGAAGATCCAGAAGATTTAGGGAAGATTATCAATGCAATTGATGCAGAGATTAACGGATTATTCTAAAAACCAATTAACATGATAGTAGTAACAGGAGCAGCAGGATTTATCGGTAGTTGCCTAGTTAGCCGTTTGAATAAATCAGGCTTTGATAACATTGTCGCTGTCGATGATTTTTCTAAGACAGAGAAAGATGGCAACTTAGTAGGAAAAACATTGATAGCGAAGGTTGGAAGAAAAGATTTTGTGAATTGGTTGAAAGAGTTTGGCGAAGAAGTTGATTTTGTTTATCACATTGGGGCAAGAACTGATACGACTGAATTTGATGTTGATATTTTCAACGAATTGAACCTGAATTATTCTAAAGATGTTTGGAATCTCTGTGCAGAATTTAAAATCCCATTGGTTTATGCTTCTTCTGCAGCAACTTACGGTTTAGGAGAAAATGGATACAAGGATGATCATTCTATTATTAGGAAGTTAAAACCATTGAACCCTTACGGTGATTCCAAAAATGATTTTGACATTTGGGCTCTTCAAGAAATAAAAAAAGGAAATCAACCTCCATTTTGGGCAGGGTTAAAATTCTTCAATGTTTACGGACCGAATGAATTTCATAAAGGAAGAATGGCTTCTGTTATTTTTCATGCTTATCATCAAATCAATAAGACTGATGGCATGAAGTTGTTCCGTTCTCACAACCCTGATTACACAGATGGAGGACAATTACGTGATTTTATCTATGTGAAAGACGTGGTAGAGGTTTGTTATTATCTAATGGATACACCTCCAGCTTCTGGGATTTATAATTTGGGGACAGGTCAAGCAAGAACATTCTTAGACTTAACGAAGAACACCTTCAAAGCAATGGAGAAAGAAGAGAATATTTCTTTTATCGATACACCAGAAGATATCCGTGATAAATACCAATACTTTACAGAAGCAGATATGACTAAGTTAATTGAATCAGGTTATAGCAAAGGTTTCCATTCGTTGGAAGAAGGTGTGAGTGATTATGTGAAGAGTTACTTGATGAAAGGGGAGTGGTATTGAGAGATTGATGAGACATTTACTCTTTATTTTATTTTTCGCGACAGGTTTTGTTGGATTTTCTCAAAAGGGAGTTTACATTCTTGAAAACAAAGTTCCAAAACTGTTTTTTGACAATGTTTTGTCAGATTCGATAGTCGAATTTCCAATAATAGTAGGGGACTTGAAAATAATATTAGGCCTCTTTCAAAGAGTAAAGTTCATTCACTCTAATAAAAACGACTCGTTTCGCATAGATAAGGGTTGGTGGTCAATGAAAGATAATATCATCCATATTGACCTAGGGAAGACAGCAGATTTTGTATTTGATTTAGAATATATTGAGTATGAAGATGATGTTTATTTGAGACTTGTAGATAATGGACATTTATATTTGAAGAAAAAATAAACTGTTATTAGCTTTACTTCAGTCCTCCCCCTTAATCCCCCTCCAAAGGGGGAAACGAAGTAGACGGTATAAATTAAAAGACAATTATTGATTCTTTTCCAATAATTAAATTCTCGAAGCAACTTCCCCCTTTGGAGGGGGATTAAGGGGGAGGATGTTTCAGCCTAATTCTTCAATTTCTTGTTGTCTTTTAAAGTTACGATTTATTTTATTCCACCCCTGGCAATTTCAAAACCATACCTTCTCCCAACACAATTCCATCCATGTGACCTGCAATTTTTTCATCTTTTGTTTTTACATGAATGTGCATGTTGGTTGTATGATGCGTAAAAATAGCATGATGTGCATCTGAATAAAAACCTAATAAATCAACTAGTTCCTTCTAAATAACGTATAAACATACGGTCTGTTATCGCCATTTGGCATGATGTAATCAAAGTCAAAAAAGTCAACTAACTCGTAGTTGTCACCTAAAAACTCTGCGATACCCTTTTCATCATATCGCTGAACAGGAAGTCCGCTGCACTTATTTGCTCCGGTTAAATTGAATGTTGCAATAATAACATAGCCACCTTCTTTAACGGCACCGTTCAATAATTTAAAATAAGTTTCTCTATCTTTTTCTTCTGTTAGAAAATGAAATACGGCTCTATCATGCCAAATAGAAATATCGGTAAAGTTTTGGAGTTCGGCAGGTTGAGTTAAATCATCTACAATCCAAGTTACTTTTTGTAAATCAGTTTCAGACAACCTATTCTTGGTGTTATTCATTGCTTTCTGACTGATATCAGTGGCAATAATATTGGAATAACCATCATCAATTAAATCATCTATTAACACAGAGGAGCCAGAACCGATATCAATGATTTTTTCATTTTTAGAAACACCAGTTTTAGCAATTAACTCCAACGACTCCTTTGCAGAATCTTGATACCAACCTAATTTATTTTCATCTTTCTCGTAGGATTTCTCCCAATGTTCTTGAAGATTAATTTTTGTTTGATCATCATTTGTAGAACAGCAACTGGTTGAGTCTATTGAATATGAATTGTTTCCTTCTTGTATTTTTGTTAAATAATTTCACTGCGAAAATAAAATATTCTAAGATAATTCCGTGTTACTTATGTTACATCTTGCGATCAGCTTCATTTCAACAAAAGATATTCAAATTCATCGGAAATAGAAGAGTTTTTTAGGTCCTCGATGTTATCTATGTCATTCAATTCTTGTAGTTGTTTGCAACTGTACCCATTGATTTTAATTTCAGAAATTGTCAGATCTAGCAACTCTTCGGTGCTCCAAGGTTTGTTCTCGAAAATAAAAGGCAACAATTGATTCATACCGATGAGGTAATATCCACCGTCTTCAGCAGGGCCAAAAACGGTGTCATTTTTTTGCAAAGCATCCAATCCATTTTGCATGATTTTTTCATCAAGGTCTGGAATATCTGTTCCCACTCCAATGATATTTTGATATCCAGCTTCGAAACCATCTTTAAAAGCATTGAACATTCTTTCTCCGAGGTCATTTCCATGTTGAACAAACTTTTGTTTGCCCTTCCATTTTGTCTCAATGATTACATCCGAGAAGTAGATGTGAACATCGCAACCTGTCATTTTTGAAGTGCTTTCTTCAGTTAAGGCAACGAGATATTTATAGACGTTGAATGCTTCGTCATCACCAATTGTTTTAGCTAGACGCGTTTTGACTTTTCCAAGCTTGATATTTTTTGCAAAGACGATGAGGAGGTTTTTCATTCTTTTAGGAGTTTAGAGCTTCTGTCTCGGCTACGCTCGACATCCGCTAAGTGTAAGTTGACATCCGCTACGTGTACGTTTACAACAGTTACGCGTATCGAGTGTAGCCGAGAGAATGCGCTTTCTTCAGTAAACCACATCGCCTTTCACCCACTTACCCCATTCGGCATTGTAGCCGTGAATTCGAGCCGTTTTATTTTCTTTTAAATCGACCATTGGGTATTTTTGATTTGCCCAGTAGAAAAGTCCTCCGTAGATGTTTTTGACATTGGTATAACCTTTCTTTTGCAGAATTTCACCAAAATTTTGACTTCTAGCACCAACACTACAATAAACAATAATCAATTGATCTTTGTCGATGTTTTTTATGTCACCGATGTTGGATCCATCAAGGTTCATTCTCTTCGCAGATTTTATGTGACTAACCAAGAACTCATCCTTTCTTCTAACATCTAGAAAAAGAGCATCTCCCTTTTTGACGTGCGTTAAAGCATTGTCAATACTGATGGTTGGAAAGTCGTTATAGTACTTGCTCAACATTTTTTTATAGTCTGAAGATTGTCCAAAGGAAGAAGACATAATTGCAATGGATATAATAAATATAAATAATTTCATAGTTGTTTGTCGTTTTAAGAACAGAGTTCTTACAGATTAAGGTTGACAGATTAATGTGTCATAACTTGGAGAGAATCCTGCCCAAACACCGAGTGCATCACCGGTAATGTTATTCGGAATATTAGTCGGTGTTGCAAATGGGTTGCCAGCGGTTGCCAATTGCAATTCTTTTTTCTCCATAAACTCATATACATCTCTGTCCATCTTTGAAAATTTAATCACCAGCGTATCACCGAGAGGATACAAACCATGGAAGTTTTCAGGAATGCTATCATCGTATGCTGATGGATTATCAAAAAAGAAATCAAAAGTCAGGCCATCAAAGAATTGGTCATCAAAAACAGGTCCGAAAGGTTTTTGAAATCCATCGTCTTTTGGCAGTCCATCAGCACCTAAGTTAATTCTTTTTACTTCCCATAAATAAGCATCAAATTGCCCAGCAGGATCAGATAAAGTTGCCCAAGAATATCCATGAGTTGTCAGGTTGCCATCAGGTTTCCAAAATACAGCATCAAATGGGGTGGGTTGCACAATTTGGGTCGAAGCGGTAAATGTCTCTCCTTCAAAATTGACAGTTAAATCATATGTTTTCCCTATTTCTCCAGCAATGAGTGGGTCGAAAGAAATGTATCCACAGATTTGAACACTTGCCAAATCGGCCACTGAAACGCCCAACAATTCTGCAATAAATGGCTCACTACCAGGAGGAAGATTATCCGTGCAGATTTCAGTCAGCTGAACACTAGTCGTTCCATTAGAGACTGTCACAATTGCTCCCGATTGAAATGAGTTCAAGAATGAATTCAAATCTGTTGGAGAATAAATGTCTTTAGATTTTGAAATCAAAACAAATGGCGGTTGACCAGTTTCAATTCTGCCATCGATAACAACTTGCTCTTTGTAACCAGGAATATCAATCACCACCTCTTTCGTACACGAAAAGAGAATGGATACAATACTTACTATATATATTATTTTACGCATATTCTTAACTTCTATAATTAAAATTCAAAATTCAAAATTCAAAATTCCACGTTACACTCGGTATAATCGGAAATAAGGTAACTTGTTTTACTTTAATTTCAAAATCTCCTTGCAAAAAATCTCCATCATTATCCACGTATAAAAAATAAGGATTTGCTCGGTTGTAAACATTGTAAACAGAGATGGCAACATTCGTTTTTAATTTCTTTTTGACCTTTATTGTTTCTCCAGTTGTCTTATCGTATTTCTCTTTGTATTCTTTACTGTACCAAGTTGCAGAAATATCCAATCGATGATAAGGTGCCATTCTGGTAGAATTTCGTTCTCCATAGTTGAATAACAAATCTTGATTTTGTACATACCAAGATGTTGGCAAAGTCAAAGTGTTCCCTGTTGCGTAAATAAAAGCTCCGCTAAATATCCATCGTTTGTTCAATTTATAACTTCCAACAACTGATAAGTCATGTCGCCGATCGTATTTTGCAGGATAAGGGTTCCCATCATTGAGGTCTGCAAATTCTCGTTCTGTTTTGCTTAATGTATAACCAATCCATCCTGTAAATTTACCAGATGATTTTTTGAGAAAGAATTCGATACCGTAACTCCAACCTTTTCCAAAGACAAGCAAATTGTCAGTGTTATCATTGACATTGTCGCCAGGTATTGCACCTTCTTTATATTCGATGAGGTTATTCATTCCTTTGTAATATACCTCGACAGATGTTTCCAATTTGTTTTGCAAGAAATTTCTAAAATAACCAAGAGAAGTTTGCCATCCTTTTTGCGGTTTAGCAATATCGGTTGTTGGGTACCAAATATCGGTAGGTAAAGAAAC
>JAJRQP010000181.1 GCA_024280195.1 Bacteroidota bacterium
AGTAATAAGTATTGCTGTTAATGCTACTTTATGTAGCGGGATTAAATATCCTAATAATAAACCAAATACAAAGAACAGTAATACATAAAATGGTGTAAAATGAATTACCATTATTTCATCCTGATATGTCTGTTGTTCTTTTTGTAAAACTTTAATAAATTGGCTGAATGATGGAGAACCATTCTTGATAAATTGTTTCTCTAAATCAATTATTTGAACATCGAGATCATCTATTTTCTTATGTAGTTCACTTAAATTATCACTCTCCATTAATTTGTATGTATTTGAATCTTGAACTAATCTTTCTCCTGGTTTTAGATTTTGAATTTCATAAATCATTGCATAGAATTTAGACTTCATCGGTTGTTCTATATATGCACCATACATCCAAAGTGTTATTCCCAAAGGTATGAGAATTAGTAAATCTCGTTTCAGAGCACTAAGAGGATTTATATTTTTGGCTCTTACAGATCTGTAGACTAAAGCTCCTGAGAAAAACAGTAATGGAATTATCAATTCGGATAGCATTGATCCAATCGAATACACTGAGAGTTTGATGTATTGTCCTGGAGTAATTAATTTAGAAAAAATATCATCACCATAATGGTAATATAATAGACCAACAACGTATAAGTTGAGTATCACAAATATAAGTGCAAGGTATTTCAGCCACTGAATTGACGCTAATGGAGGGGTGAGCTGTGACGAATATTTTGTCATTTGGTCGATTTGTGTTTTAGTAAATAATTGGTTATTACCGATTATTATAGAGCCAATTAATACCTCCTTTTTGCTTTCATTCTTTGCTCAAAATTATTGACTTGTGACGAATGAACGAATAAGAAATCTCCTTGCTCTTTTTGCGTTCTGCTTTCTTTTACAATTTTAAAATTAGCAACCCCATATTGAACGTAGCCTAAAGAATCAAAATAGTCAAACATTGCTTTTTCATTATCAGGACCAATCTCTATTTGAACAATTGGTTTCATTTTCGCAACAACTTCTTTGATTTCATTAAAAACAATAAGCTCATATCCTTCAATATCGCACTTGATGTAGTCAATCTTGTCAAATGAAGAAAGCAGTTCTGAACCTTTCACTATTTCAACCTCGTGTGTTTTGTGTTGTTTCTTTTCTTCTTCAGATTCTGCAATATGAGGTAAGCCTGTTCTAATCATTCCATTAGATTCAGGCATGACCATCGTGATTGTTCCCGACTCGTCTCCTAAGGCATAATTAACAACTTTTGCATGCTTATATTTCTTCATAAAAGAAGAGAGAACATCGAAAAATGGTTTTACAGGTTCAACAGACAATACTTTTCCATTAGGTGTTAGTTTTGCAAAATTCTTTGAGAAATATCCTAGATTTGCTCCAATATCCACAACGGTGTAATCGTCTTCAATAAGATCTTGAACGAGGTAGTGATATTTAAAACGCTCATCTTTTTTGAGAAGTCCAAGGTTGTACATGAAATAGAATCCTCTGTGCAATGTTTTTAAATAAGCTTTTTGACTCATCAATTTAAACAGAATTTTCTTGATAAAAACAATCATAATTTTTTCGTTTCGAGAACGAATTTAATCTTTTTGTTTAAATAATTTTAAAGAATAGAATTAATTCGATAACTTAGTACCATGATATCGCCAATATAGATTGGATTTAGAATATCAACTTCGAAAGAAGGAGCCCGTTTGCTCAACTTTGAAGCTTAAAAATGTTATTATAAGGAGAGACTCAGAAGTAGGATGTCAGGCCGCAACCTTTTGGTTGAGAGAAATCTAACAGTGGAAGACAGATCATTTCAGCAATCCTAATCTTGTTATCTGAGGCTTCAGTTAACAACGCATTCGGGCTTTTTATTTAAAAGCAAAAATTAGAACATAAAAAAAGCTACCTAAATTAGGTAGCTTTTTTAGTTTAATTGTTTTAGTTCACTTCAAGTATTTTAACCTCAGTTCGTCTGTTCTCTTGATGTTCTTCTTCAGAACATTTAACACCGTTCTTACAGCGGTTGACTAATTTATATTCTCCGTAACCTTTAGCTCGCATATTTTTACTGAGAACCTTCTTCTTCTTCAAGTAATCCACACAACTTTGAGCTCTTCGTTGAGAAAGACGTTGATTGTATGAGCTACTACCTCGAGAATCGGTGTGTGCACTTAATTCAATTCTTAAATCATTGTCTAACAAGAAGATTGATAACTTATCTAAAGACGCTTTACTTTCTTCTCTCAATGTTGACTTGTTTAAATCATAGAATATATTCTCTAACTTAAATTTTTGACCTTTACGAATAGGATTAAGCGCCAATTCAATGTCAATAACTTTGTCAATTTCATTACTAGTATTGAACGACACGTCTGCATCAATAAATCCTTTCTTAGAACCATGAGCCCACAGAACTTTGTTCCGATCAACCTTGATAGTTACCATTCCTTCTTCATTGGTAATGATAGTCGTATCTTTCTTTAAATCGTAGTCAGTTATTGTTGTGGTCGCTTGAGGAATGATTTTTCCATTCTTCTTTTCAACGACTCTCAAGTGGATAATAATAGTTGTTGGTTTAAGAACCAATTCTGCACGAAAAGTGGAATCTTTACGAATATCATTGGTGTTAACAGAAGCTTCTTTTAACAGGATGAACTCATTCTTTTTGGTGTAAATTCGATATTCGTTGTTGATTTTTATTTCTGTATTAAGTTGACCTTTAGCATCAGTGGTAACAGAGTCTAGTTCTTGTGTTGTTAAATTCTTTATCAAAACAACTTGATTTGCTACAGGTTCTAATTCCTTGTATTTCTCAAATACATCCACAATTAAATTAATATTCAACTTGCGCTTGGTAACGTGATATATTCTATCAATGTTTCCTTCTCTATTACTTGAAAGAAAACCAATCCTACCAGAACGATCAAAGATTAAACTAAAGTCGTCGTTTGCAGAATTTACTGGATAACCGATGTTATGAGGTTTAGAAGAACCATCAATGTTGGCTTCAAAAATATCTAATCCACCTAGTCCAAAATGACCATTAGATGCGAAGTATAAAATATCTTCTTGCACAAAAGGAAACATTTCTTTTCTTTCTGTATTAATCACAGGTCCCATGTTTTTTGGTTCTGTCCAGCTATTTCCCATTTTTTCAGAAACGTAAATATCTGACTCTCCAAATCCACCAGGTTTATTTGATACGAAGTATAATTGTTGGCCATCGTCAGAAAGAACTCCATGACCAACATCATAGGCTGGATTATTAAATTCAAAGGCTTTTAATTCTGACCATTCTCCATTCACTAGCGAAGAAAAGTAAAGCGATAGAACGATTACTTTCTGTCCTTTGTTTTTACCAACAGTATTCTTGGTGATAATCATTTCAGTTCCATCTTTATTGAAGCTAACAGGACCATCGTGTGCTTTAGAAATAAATTGATCTTTTAAAATTTTTGGTTTACTTAATACAGAATCTTCTCCAAAGGTAGACTGCATCATATTGATGTAGTAATCATTGTCCCAACCATATTTTGGTGTAATGAAACCTGTATTCAATGCTTTGGAAGCAAAAATAATCGAGTTGTTAAAGTAAGTAGGGGAGAAGTCGCCTTTATCAGAATTGATATCCGTTTCTTTTACTCG
>JAJRQP010000182.1 GCA_024280195.1 Bacteroidota bacterium
ACTATTGAACCCTAATATCATTTCTTTCTTCTCTTTACCAGATGACCATGAAATAGCAGAAATTAGAGCTCCAAAAGGATGTGTAGGAAGAACAATTGATTCCGTTGGGTTTAGAAACAAATATGAAATGACTTTGATTACAATTAAACGTGTATTTGAAGTAAAAAAGAAGGGAGAAGAATGCACAGAGCAGCACATTATTGGGGTTCCAAAAAGTGATACGAAAATTAAAGAGAAGGACACTTTGGTTGTTTTTGGAGCGGCTAAAAGTGTGGAGCGATTTATTGAAATTAATGATACTTTGTAATGTATATTGTTACGGGAGTTTCTCGTGGTTTAGGAAAGGCAATTGTTGAGGATTTATTATCTAGTAATGAAACAGTAATTGGAATAGGAAGATGTTCCAGTTTTGAGCATAAGAACTATTCCTTTTTGTCATGTGATTTAAGTAAGCAAGAAGAAGTTCAAAATTTAGCAATAGAACTTCCATTAGAGCCAATTACTTTAATTAATAACGCTGGAATTTTAGCCGATATAAAACGAATATCTAGTCAAAAGGTATTATCGTTTGAGGAAACATTTCAAGTGAATACAATCACACCAATGGTTCTTGCAAACAGCATCTATCGTAAAATACAGGATAAAAGCACATTCACGTTAGTTAATATTAGTTCAGGAGCAGCAAATAAGGCTATTCCTTCTTGGGCAGGTTATTGTGCTTCAAAATCAGCATTAAATATGTTGACAGAAACTTTTTTATTGGAAGAACAAGAGTTAGGAAATAACCCAAGAGTCTTGGTTGTTGCTCCTGGTGTCATTGATACGGATATGCAATTACAAATTAGATCGTCTCATAAAAGTGACTTTTCTTCAGTTGAGAATTTTAAAAAGATGAAAGAAAACAATCAATTATTCTCTCCAAAAGAGGCTGCTAATCGTCTCATTAATTTGCTAAATGATAAAAAACAAGAGGATTTATTTGTTGATTTAAGAAATGTTTAAACCGTTAAATCAATTAAAATAGCAGGTAAAATTAATATTACCCCGTTTAAAATGTTCTTTTTGATACTCTAACTTCAATTTACTATCTTCACATTCGATAAAACATAATTATACTTTAAACTATGAAAAAAATAATACTCTCTATTTTGAGTGTCGCTTTTATTTCTCTAAGCGCAAACTCTCAAAGTCAATCAATTGATTTAAACAATACACGGCCTGGAGAATCTGTAGAATATTGTGCAGAGCATAAACTATATAACTATTGGTTAAGTACAGATCCAAACGCACAAAACATTCTGAATCAAAACGAAATTATTAGACAGCAAGAACTACTGAACCCCCAACCCCAACTAAAAGCTACCGTATTGACTATACCTGTCGTTTTTCATGTTTTGCATAATGGAGGAGGAGCAAATATAGGTGATGCTCAATTACAAGACCAAATAAGAATATTAAATGAAGATTATTTAGGACTTAATCAAGATATAGATAATGTTGACCCAGAGTTTTTAGCTTTTGCAGATACTGCAGATATTCAGTTTGTATTAGCGAAAAAAGCTCCAGATGGGACTTGTTTTTCAGGAATTACAAGGACACAAAGTGTAGCAACAAATAGTGGTGGTTTTCCCTTTGGAGGGACAAATCAAGTGAATGCAATTATAGCAGGAAATGATGTGTATAATGGAACCTGGCCTGGAAATCAGTATTTGAACGTTTTTATCGTAAACAACGCAGGAACAGCTGCTGGGTACACAACAAATCCAGGAACAGCATTTCCTACCGGATCAATGAATGATGGTATTTGGATTTTACATCAGTATATTGGTTCAATTGGTTCTGGGAATGTTACAAGAAGTAGAGCTCTTACGCATGAAGTTGGACATTGGTTAAACCTAAGCCACCCATGGGGAAGTACAAATGATCCAGGAGTATCAGCAAATTGCACCGTAGATGACGGAGTACAGGATACACCGACGTGCGCTGGAACAACAACATGTGACTTAAACATTAACAGTTGTAGTCAGGATAATGCGTATTGGGGTTATGATAAAAAAGATAACATTGAAAACTTTATGGAATATTCTTATTGTTCTAAAATGTATACGATTGGGCAAGTTGCAAGAATGAGAACAGCTCTTCAGTCGTCAATTGGAGGCAGAAGCAATCTTTATTCTCCTGGTAATATTAATTTTACTGGAGCTGACGGTACGCTTTATTTATGTCAAGCGAAATTTTCTTCTGATAAAATTGCAGTATGCCAAGGAGGTCAAGTTCAATTCACAGATGAGTCTTATAATGGCTCAACAAGTTGGAACTGGTCATTTCCTGGGGCAGATGTGCCAACATCAATAGCGCAGAATCCAATTGTTACTTATTCAACACCGGGTTTATATTCTGTGACATTAGTAGCTTCAGACGGAGTGACATCAAAAACAGAAACAAAGACGAACTATATTAGAGTAAGTAACTCTTCTAGTTCTACACCATTTTTTGAGGGGTTTGAAAATTTAACAACCTTAACAGATATTGCAGAATGGCAAATAACTAATGAAAATGGAAATATGTTTGAAATTACATCTTCTGCAAGTCATTTAGGAGCGAAATCAGCGAAACTTAGTAATTTTAATGAACTAAACGGTTATGTTGATGAATTGATAAGTGCACCAATTGATTTGAGTAATATAACAGGTTCCGTTACCTTATCGTATAGATATGCATATAATAGAAAAGATGTAGGAGATAATGATCAAGTAAAATTATATGTTTCTAACAACTGTGGTGACACTTGGTCTCTTCGAGATCTTTCTAATGGTTCAAACATTTCTTCTACAGTTTTAGCGACACCATATACACCAACATTGTTAAGTGATTGGACAACGGTACATATAACAAATATTGATGCTTCATTTTGGACGAATGACTTTAAATGTAAATTTGAGTTTACTTCTGGCGGAGGGAACAATTATTATATTGATAATATTAATATTTATGAAGGAGCACCATCTAGTGATGTCGTTACGAATGGAATAGGTGAATTAAGTACTTTATCAAACCTTAATTTATATCCAAACCCAGTAGAGGATGTTTTGAATATTAAATTCGATGTTGCATCTAACTTAAAAGTAAAAGTGAGCGTTTTAGATGTGACAGGAAAGTCAATAAACAATTATTTTATAGAGGCTTTGTCAGGTAAAAATAAAATTACTATTGATACGCAAAAAATGCAAGCAGGAGTTTACTTCATGAACATTGAGATGAATGGTTCTTCTCAAACAAAGAAGTTTATTGTAAAGTAATTAATAGAATAAATTAAAAATCCCGCTAGGCAACTAGCGGGATTTTTTTGTTTACATGATTTATGAGTAGATGATTGCTCATTTGCAGCTTCCGTGAAGAAACAATTTAAAACATTGTTTATTGGGTGCAAAAAAGCCTGTTAGTTTTCTAACAGGCTTGAATTTTATTTTTTCGTTACGCTTACAACTCAAATTTAATTCCTTGAGCTAAAGGTAAACTATCTGTGTAATTTACAGTGTTTGTTTGTCTTCTCATGTAGACCTTCCAAGCATCAGATCCAGACTCACGTCCTCCACCTGTTTCTTTTTCTCCACCAAAAGCACCTCCGATTTCTGCACCAGAAGTACCGATGTTAACATTGGCAATTCCACAATCAGATCCTGTTTCAGAAACAAACAATTCAGCTTCACGCATATTGTTTGTCATGATAGCAGAAGAAAGTCCTTGAGGAACATTGTTTTGCATCTCAATCGCATTTTCAACACTACCAGAATATTTCATGATGTAAAGAATTGGTGCGAACGTTTCTGATTGTACAATATCTAAAGAATTGTCTGCTTCAACGATTGCAGGATAAACATAACATCCCGATTCATATCCAGCACCTTCTAAAACTCCACCTTCTACAAGAATGTTTGCTCCTTGAGCTTTTGCTTTTTCTAATGCTGCTAAGTAAGTATCAACCGCCATCTTATCGATAACTGGTCCAACGTGATTTGACTCATCTAAAGGATTACCAATTTTCAATTGTCCGTATGCTTTAACCATTGCATTCTTCATGGTATCATAAACATCTTCATGAATAATCAACCTTCTTGTTGAAGTACAACGTTGTCCTGCTGTTCCAACTGCTCCAAATACTGCTCCTGGAAGAACAATTTTTAAATCAGCAGTAGGAGTGATAATAATTGCATTGTTTCCTCCTAATTCTAATAAAGACTTACCTAGTCTTCTACCAACAGCTTCACTAACAGATTTACCCATTCGTGTAGAACCAGTTGCAGAGATTAAAGGAACTCTTTTGTCATTTGACATTAGTTTTCCGATTTCTACATCTCCAATTACCAAACAAGATACTCCTTCAGGAACATCATTCGCTTCAAAAACTTGTTGTGTAATTTGTTGGCAAGCAATTGCAGTTAAAGGTGTTTTTTCAGAAGGCTTCCAGATTGTTGTGTCACCACAAATCCAAGCTAAAGCAGTGTTCCAATTCCAAACAGCAACAGGGAAGTTGAAAGCTGAAATGATTCCAACAATTCCGATTGGGTGATATTGCTCCATCATTCTATGTCCAGGACGCTCTGATTTAATTGTTAAACCATACAACTGACGAGAAAGACCAACTGCAAAATCACAGATATCAATCATTTCTTGTACTTCTCCTAAACCTTCTTGCAACGATTTTCCCATTTCGTAAGAAACCAAAGTACCAAGAGCCATTTTGTTTTCTCTTAACTTCTCTCCAAGTTGGCGAACAATTTCTCCTCTTTTTGGAGCAGGCCATGTTTTCCATTCTTTGTATG
>JAJRQP010000183.1 GCA_024280195.1 Bacteroidota bacterium
CAATGCTAATCTCTCCGTTAATGGGGCCAATTACCGGTATTGGTTATTCAATTGCAACCTATGATTTTCCTTTGTTTAGAAAGTCATTGAAGAATTTTGGTTTCTCAGCAAGTGCGGCGATTGTAACATCAATGTTGTATTTTTTGTTGACACCGATTCATGCAGAGCATTCTGAGATATTAGCAAGAACGAGTCCTACTATTTACGACGTGTTTATTGCGTTCTTTGGTGGTTTAGCTGGGATTGTAGCAATCAGTAGTAAAAATAAAGGGAATGTGATTCCAGGTGTTGCTATTGCTACAGCGTTAATGCCGCCTTTGTGTACCGCAGGTTACGGAATTGCAATTGGAAATTTATCCTACTTCTTAGGAGCGCTATATTTGTTTACAATTAACTCAGTCTTCATTGCTCTGTCAGCTATGATGGTTGCACAATTGTTAAAGTTACCAAAGAAAACATTCTTACTTTCTAAAGAAATCAAGAACAAGAATATTGCAATTGGAGTCGTAATTTTATTAACCATTGTCCCTAGCTTTTTCTTAGGATTAAGCTTAGTGAGAAAAGAAAAATTTACGGCAAAGGCAGAGCAGTTTATTTCTAAAGTAACAATGTGGGAGGGTAATTATCTGTTGAGAGATGCAGTTGATGCTGATGCGAATGAAATCAAATTAATTTATGTCGGAAATGAGTTTGATGCTAAATCAATTAAGAGGATAGAAGAGAAGGCTTCTGATATGGGGCTCGATGCAAAGATAACTGTTGAACAAGGAGTGAAAATACAAGATTACGAAAAGTTAAAATCAGAAGATAATGAATTTATAGAATTATCTTCTGAGTATAGTCAGTTGCAGTTGCTTTTATTAGATAATCAGAAAGTGGTTGATAGCCTAGAATCAATCCCTTTGGTTGGGGAGTCACTCCTAAAAGAGATTAAATCTTTCTTTCCTAAAATTAACACATGTAGTTATTCTGTCTCTGAAATGTATATAGATACTCTAAAGGGGTCTAAATCAGTTGCAATGGTTTATTTTGATGCTTCAGGAGAGTTTTCAAATGAAGAGGAAGAGAAGATTAAGAAGTGGTTAAAAACGAGATTAAAAACAAATGATGTTGTTGTAAAATTTTAATTCTCACCTTTTAAAATACCGAGGATTCCTTTTATGCTCACCATGCCACTTGTCAGGGCGATCGTTCCGCTAATAATCATTCCTAACAGGTATTTAATGGCCCAATGATAATTTAGTTGCTGCGAGTAATACCCGAGGACACAAATAGTGATAGCAAAGGTTAGAATGGTTGTCAATTTACGAAGATCAAATGTAACTTTAATGATTCTGAAAACCAAGTAAATTTGAATCAATGCTGTTAATGTTTGGGTGATTAAACTAGTGATAGCAGCTCCATAAGCTCCGTGAGTAGGTATGATGATGTAATTAAGGACTATGTTTAATGTTACTGCTGTTAATGCTGTGATATTCAGCCATTTCAAACTACCGTTAGCAGTAAGTAAAGTTCCGAAAATGTAAGTGATACCCATGAAAATAAACGAAATCATTAGCATTCCAAATGACTTTGAAGCTTGCAACAACTCTTTGCCTTCTGATTCAAATCGCCAGTGAATAATCTCTTCTTGATAAAAGAAAGATAAAACTCCAAGAGTGATGGAGAAGGTGAGAATGAGTTTAAATGCGAAGTAGAGAATATCAGATACATCTTGCCGTTGTTTAATCATTCTAGCAAATATAGGGAGGAGTAATCCTGCAAAAAGATAGCCGACCATATTGAATGCTTCAAAGAACCGATAACCTCTGGCGTAAATTGCTGCTTCGATTCCACCATCAGGCAACATTCTCTCCAACATGATTCCGTCTGTCTTATAGCTTGTCATTGTGAGCAAGATAAGAATGGCAAAAGGAATGCTCTTCTTGATAATGACCCAAGAGAATTTTTTATTGAAATCGAATTGTATTTTACCTGCTCGTTTTAAAACTAAAAAACCGGCAACGATTGCTGTAATAACGTACGAGAATGTCTGAGCGTAAACAAACCATTCGATCTTGAAATGTTGTTCAGTAATCCCGCCCCAAAGAAGTACGGAGCAAATTCCGATTAATAGAATTCTGTCTAATACAGAAATAATACTGTCTTGCTTGAAGAGAAGTAATCCTGCTAAGTTCGATCTGAAGTAGAGAATGAAAGCTACCAGAACTTGGTTCAATGCAAGGATACCTAGAATTTCAAATTGCTGTTTTGTATAACCTAGAAACAAGCCTGTTATGAGGATGAGAAGCATGTATCCAATAGATAGCAAAGCTCTAAGGGTTAGTATTTTGGAGAAGTGCTTTTTTAGTAGGTGGCTATTTTGAGCGATGTTCTTCGTGTTGAAATTGGTGATTCCTAAATCGAGAAAAATGTTAAGGATAAATGTAATTCCAACCAAAGAGAAATACTCACCGTAAGAACCGGGGTCATTTGCTTCAACTTGTTTGAGCACCTCTGCGTCAATCCCTAGTATATAGAATGGCTTTACCAGTGCATTTAAGACAAGTACAAGTATTAAATTGGTGATAAACTTCTTTTGCATCGATTGTTAGTAGAATCGGAGTGAATTAACTTTTATTGCGTGAAAATAGGAAAAATAAAGGGGTAAGAATCGAGAATTGCTAAATAATTGGCTTACTTCCACACTAAAGAACTTGCTCCAAGAACAGCAGCATTTTTATGATGCAATTCTGATGTGAGTACTTTTACTTTATTTTGGTAGATGATCAACATCGCATTTTCCATGTATTGTTTTACTTTTTTGGTGAATTCTTCCCCGTTTTGCGCTATTCCTCCGAATAAAACATAGGCTTCTGGACTAGAAAAACAAGTGAAATCTGCAAGGGATTCTCCTAGTGTTTTGGCAGTGAAATTGACAATTTCTTGAGCAAATAAATCACCTTGTTTAGCCAGGTTGAAAATATCTGTTGCTTGAGGTTGTGTTAGTTTTAGTAGAGGAGAATCATGTTTGTTGTTAGATTCTAACTCGTTGATTGAACGAACGATACCGGTAGCTGAAGCGTATGTTTCAAGACATCCTTTTCTTCCGCAACCGCAACTCCTTCCATTTGGAATCACTCGGATATGTCCCAGTTCTCCGGCAAAACCATCGTGTCCGTAAAGAAGTTGATTGTCAATAATGATACCGCTGCCTAATCCTGTTCCAAGTGTGATGGTGATGAAGTGAGAGAGGCTCTTTGCAACGCCGTATTTTTTTTCTCCAAGTGCTGCTGCATTAGCATCGTTTGTTAGTGTTGCAGGTACTTTAAATTTCTCGCTGAATAATTTTGCAAGAGGAATTTTTCCTTTCCAAGATAGGTTAGGGGCAAACTCGATTGAACCAGAATGAAAGTTCCCATTAGGTGCGCCAATTCCAATTCCTTGGATTTTATTGAGCAAATTTTTCTGCTCTAAAACAGAATAAATGGCATCAACAAGATTTATTGCTTCTTCGCAACTCGCTGTCGCAATAGAGTCTTCAAAGACAACCTCTCCATTCTTATCCACAAGTCCAAAAACGGAGTTCGTTCCGCCGATGTCAATGCCTAAAGCATATTCTTTATTCATTTTGATTCTTCTTTTGCATTAAAATTCCACTCTTTGAAAAAGGAGGCTAGAAATGTTTCCATAAGAGCGTGACGTTCTTCTCCTAATTTAATCCCTGTTGGAGTATTCAGTCTATCTTTTAAAAGTAATAATTTTTCGTAGAAATGGTTGATTGTATTCGTTTTTGAATTGTAATAGTCTTCAAAGGATTCATGCATTTTTGCGGTATGTTCAGGTTCGTAGATAGGTTGATTTCTATTTCCTCCATAAGCAAAAGTTCTTGCGATACCTATTGCTCCAATAGCATCCAATCGGTCTGCATCTTGGACAATTCGGCCCTCCAAGCAATTCATCTCTGCTTTTGTGTTTGCTCCTTTGTAACTAATGTTGTCAATGATGTACTTTACTTGAGAAATGGTTTCTTCATTTTCTCCTAATTCTTTCAAAATTTTAGCCGCAACTTTTCCTCCTTCGTCTAATTTTCCACCGTTAAATTTATGATCAGAAATATCGTGAAGTAATGCCGATAATTCAATGGTTTTCAGGTTACCACCCTCTTTCTCTTGAATGAATCGTGAAAGGTTATAGACACGCATAATATGATGCCAGTCGTGTCCTGTTGCATCGCCGTCAAATTGGCTTTTAATTTTTTCTTTTACTTGCTCAATTATGTTCATTCTTCATTGATTAGTTCGAAGAACTTAATGGTTCCGTTCTTCATTGTTGCAATTAACTGATCCTCGGTTGTTGCCATACTAAAATAAGTTCCGTCAGCAAATGGAATCCAATCGATGCCTCCATTCTTAGAGAAGTCAATCCCATTTCTTCCGCAAGAATAGAAGATGCCATTTTTTTCAGTAACACAAGAGCGATAACCTCTAACGGGATGTTCGGCATTAAACCAGGATTCTCCTCCGTCTTTTGTGTAAAAGCAAACATTCAACCGAATATCAGGGTCTTTGTAGTCACCACCAACTATAACACCGATGCTGTCATTTACAAAGTGCAAAGAATAAGCACCAGTTGATTCTCCTGGATAATAAGGAAGTTCAACGATTGTCCACGTTTGGCCTTTGTTTGTCGATTTAAAGAAGCGACTTTTCATTCCTCCAGATGCAAAAACAAAAGTGCTGTCATTTAATACTTGCACGTTGGGTCCGCTGGCTGCGAATCCTGCTTCGTCTTTAAATGCCTTAACCTTTCCTTCGCAAGCTTGCCATGATGGACCTCCGTTATTCGTATAGAATAAACTAAAAGTTTTATCAACAGGGTCTCCCATCATAAACCCTGTATTGTTATAAAAATCCATTCCATCTAGGAAAATTCCTTTCCAATAAGTTGGTGAATCTACTTTTAGGCTTCCATTTAAATCCATTTTTAGCATTTGTCCATTGTCACCGCTAGAAATGCCTAAAATTGTGTTGTTGATAAAAGCAATGTCCCTCATTTCTGTGAATGAAGGAAGTTTAAATAACAGTTTACTCTTTCCTGTAGAAATTTTGTAATAGTAAAGAGCGCCATTAGAGTTGCCGATAAACAAACGGTCGTTGGAGTAGTGGATCCCTCGAGAATAAATGTCCGAGTTATCATATTGATAAACAGGAGCTTTCTTGTTCTTCTTGATGTACTTCTTCGTTTTGAATTGTCCAAAACTTGTCAAAGCAATGAGCAAAAAAAGAATGCTATTTATTAAATTTCTCATTGAATCGTTTACGTTGCTCTTCTTTTAATTGTTTCAAGTTTTCTGGAATTTCTCTTTTCCATCTTTTGTGTGACCAAAGCCAATATTGCGGTGCTTTAATAATTTCTTTTTCCAATAGTCGTGTGTGCGCTTCGGTAATGTAGCCCCAATCGGTTGTTCTTGGTTCTTCGGTAATTAATTGTAATTCCATTTCGTAATATCCTCGCTTGGTCTTATGCGTAATGAAAAACACGACAGCATAATCCAATTGATGTGCCATTAATTCTGTTCCAAACAATACTGCGGTTGGTTGATTCAAAAAATGCGACCAATAACTTTTACTTGAATTACCAGGAGATTGATCACTCAATACTAAAACTGCTTTCTGATTCTCAATAAAAGAATTCAATTCTTCTCTGTAATTCTTTGCATGGATGACTCTCATCCCAAATCGAGCGCGTTTTTCATTTACTTTCTCGTCCCAGAATTTAGAAGTCATTTGTTTGCCAATCCCAAAAGCCTGGTGAGGAAATAATAAATCTTGCGAGGTAATTAACCATTCCCAGTTGTTGTAATGTCCTGAAACAAGGAGAACGTTTTTCTTTTTTGCGTGAAGGTCAATCATTAATTCAGGATTCTTCACTGTGAATCGTTTTTGATAAGCAGACTTTGACATGCTTAGGTTTTTGACTCCTTCTGCAAGAATATCAGTGAAATGACGGTAGAATTTTAGTTTAATCTTCTTTCTTTCTTTGTCACTTAGATTCGGAAAACTCTTTTTGATGTTCTCTTCAATCACTTTTTTTCGATATGGAAAAATGGAAATGAGTATCAAATAGAAAAAGTCTGTAAAAACATAAAGCACAGCCAATGGCAGGCAGGAGAAAGGCAGAACAAATACGTAGTATCCAATTTTCTCTAACATTATTTCTTGTATTTATTTTGCCAAAGAGAATTGATGTTATTGGCAATGTCTTGTTCGTTTTTACTGCTTCCTGGAGAGAAAAAATTAACACCATTGATCTCTTCGGGTAAAAATTCTTGTTGTGTAAAGTTTCCTGGAAAATCATGCGAATATAAGTAGCCTTTTCCATAACCTAAATCTTTCATAAGCTTAGTCGGAGCATTTCGCAAGGGGAGAGGTATTCCCAAATTCCCTGTTTCTTTGACTAATTGTTGTGCTTTATTAATTGCCATATATGCGGCATTTCCTTTTGCAGAATTTGCTAAATAAATAGTGCATTGTGAAAGAATAATTCTTGATTCTGGCCAACCTACAGCTTGCACAGCTTGAAAACAATTGGTTGCGATTAAAAGTGCATTGGGGTTTGCTAGTCCAATGTCTTCAGATGCGGAAATTAGCAGCCTTCTAGCTATAAATTTTGGATCTTCTCCACCTTCAACCATTCTAGCCAGCCAATAAACTGCAGCATTAGGGTCGCTTCCTCGAATGGATTTTATAAAAGCAGAGATAATGTCGTAGTGTTGTTCGCCGTCTTTATCATAACTAGCAACTGATTGTTGTGCTCTTTCGTTGACAACCTTGTCGGTAATGATTATTTTTTCTTCTTGAAATGTTCCAACAATTATCTCAAAAACATTCAAGAGTTTCCGAGCATCACCTCCAGAAATAGCCAATAAAGCACTCGTTTCTTTTAGTTCTATCTTTTTGTTTTTCAGAATGTTATCTTCAATTATTGCTTTGTCTAGAATTTGAGATAAGGATTCTTTGCTATGGTCGTTTAAGGTATAAACTTGGCAACGAGAAAGCAATGCAGAAATCACTTCAAAGGAAGGGTTTTCAGTGGTTGCTCCAATTAAAGTTACTGTTCCTTTCTCTACTGCACCTAAAAGTGAATCTTGTTGTGCTTTAGAAAACCGATGAATTTCATCAATGAACAAAATCGTTCCAGACTGCTGAAACATTCCTGCTTTCTCCACCTTTTGAATAATTTCTCTGACATCTTTTACTCCTGAAGAAATGGCAGATAACGTGTGCATTGGTCGGTCTAGGTGCTTGGCAATTAAGTGAGCTAATGTTGTTTTTCCAACTCCTGGAGGGCCCCATAAGATCATGGAAGGAATTAGTCCAGAATCTAACGCACGTCTCAATGATGCACCTTTTTTTAGAAGATGATCTTGACCTGAATAATCATCCAATGTTGTTGGCCGCATTCTTTCTGCTAGAGGTGCTGAGATACTCATTTAATTTCTTTGTGTAAAAATAGGAAAATATTGGTTGATTTACAGAAATGAAGAGTAGGAGTTGGGCTATTACTCACATTAACTGGTCGTCTTTCGTATTTTCTTGTTAATTATTAGACGGGTTAACCGGGAAGTTAGTCATTGCTTTAAATTTACCTCCTTGCTCTTTAAGTGAGTCTGACCAAATTTTATCATTTGATGTGTCCAAAACCTTTTCTTTTGTAACATCATTTAAAATCAACCAAGATTTCTGTGCCATTTCTTCTTTCAATTGTCCTTTGTCCCATCCAGAATAGCCAATGAAGAATCTAATTCTTGATGCTTTTGAAGGGTCTTTTGTCAAAATGCTTTTAACATCATTAAAATCGCCACCAATAAAAAGACCATTTGAGGTTGGAACGCAAGCGGAAATTTCATCTCCTAAAGAATGAATGTAAAATAGGTTGGACATATCGACAGGTCCACCAATGCTAATTTTCGCATCAATTTTAGGAAAGCCATCCACGAAATCAGAAATATCGGTGTCGACGAACTTGTTCAATACAAAGCCGAAACTGCCATCAGAATTGTGGTCACAAAGAAATATTACAGATCTAGAGAAATAATCATCGGCTAGAAATGGTTCTGCAACAAGTATGCTACCAGCTATGAGTTGGTTGTTATTTTCAAAATTGAAGTCTATCATTGACAACTAAGATATAGAAATTATAGAAAGGTGGGTGGTTTTTTAATATCAATTTTTGCATCCTTGAATAAAGAAGAGGTAGAACGGATACTAAATAAGAAACTTTTATTGCCTCCAATAGGTATCCAGTTAAATGCCAAAGACCAACAATGCAAGTCTCTGCTCAATGCAAAACGTGCGTTGGTTACTTTCGTTTGCTCTAGGTCAAAATTAATGGTAGAAACCAATTTCCAACGTTTGGTGAAGCTTAAATCTCCATTCATCATCAATGTTTGAACTTTCTTAAAGCGATCTGCATTCGTTGCAGTGATGTTTGTATTGGTGTTTATAGTGTAAATGTGAGAGAGTGAAACTTTCCAAGGAATATTGTAATTAACAACAAACTCAGGATGCAATAAGAAATAATTGTAATCTGAATTCCAATTGCTCTCATTGATTCTCTTAGAACTTTCTTGAATTTTATCACGACTGTCTTTAGAGGTGAATGTAACAGTTGTAGAAAAGCTTGAGGTTAAGAATCTACCCAGTCTTCCATTGCTAACTGCGTATGATCCGAGAATCACTCCTGACGTGTCGTTCCAGTCGTAGGGAGAGAATGAAGAGTTAGCAACGAAATTCATCCAGCGTGTCGGACTGATCCTTAATCCTAATCGAATATTGGAAAAATTCATAGAGTCTTTGAGAATATCGTAATTCCCATTGATGGTAAATGCATCAATCAACCTTGTTTTTTTAAACCCAGTGATGGTATCTTTATCCGATTTTCTTTTAAGCTCGATGGTGTTGTTAAAGCCATAATTAATCAATGCTCTATCCTTTGTTTGCGCAACACGATACAATGATTGTTCAAATGGAGAGTAGGCGACATCAAGTGTATTTTGAGAATAACTCAAGTTACTGTTTAAGTTTGGAATGTACTGAAAGCTAAAAGTAGGAGTGAGGACGTGTCTTAACAATGCTTCATTCTTCCCAATAAATTTATAATAACTGTAAACAGCAGTGCTCAGTTGCGCAGAAAAAGTAAGTTGATGCGCCATTCCAAATTGTCTCAAGGTGTCATTCTGAACGGTATTAGAAAGTGCATCAAATGATTTTCTAGTTTGCTGAAAATTAATGATGTTTCGATAATCAATGGATGGTGTTAGTTTCCAAGTGTTTTTAAAGAGACCTGCAGTTGTTTGTACTGTAATTCGCTGATTGATACCGTTTTGAAATTGATTTCCAATTCTTTGGTAATTTCCCTGATTCATTAAGCTGTCTGCAAAAGTTGACCTATTCTGACCTTCAAAATTATAGCTAACTCCAAATCGTGTGAACAATTCTCTCCATCCTTTGTTGGATGTAAATAAGCGTTTAAAAGGAAAGAATCGAGTGACGTTGACATTAACAACAGGACTTGTTAATGAGATGTTTTTTGAAATGGAATTTTGTCTCAAAGACAACTTGGCGCCAGCTGTTATTGGTTTTCCAGGAAAGCTACGGGTAAGACTGATGTCTGAATTAAAAGAGTTGTTAAAGTAAGACTGATTTAATGGGTCTAGATTACTTTTGGAATTATTATCAGAAATAAAATTCACTTTAGAAGAGAAATTCCAATAAGGATTGGCTTTTGTGTCTTGTCGATGACTCCATTGCACAGTGATTTTATTCTGATTAACATTAGTAGGAAAACCAGATTTGAATTGCTGAAAACCTAAGTCAACGGATCCTAGATGTTTGTAGCGTTTCGCATATTCTGTTCTGTTTCTTAATCCCCAACTTCCTCTGCTGTAAAGTGTTCCGTAGAATGTCGTTTGTAAGCGGTCATTGATGGGAATGTAATATCCTAAGTCTTGAAAACCGAAACCAAATTGAGAAATTGGGGCGATTTGTGGAAAAATGAAACCGTGGGTTCTGTCTTCTTGCTGTGGAATAACGATAAAAGGGAGTCCTAGTGGAGTTGGAACCCCATTGATCCATAAATTCATTGGTCCTGAAACAATTCTCTTCTCAGGAATCATCACAGCCTTAGATAATTGGAAGTGGTAGTGAGGTTCTGGTAAATCACACGTAGTAAAGCGACCTCTTCTAAAATGGATTTCATCATTTGTATGTTTTTTTGCGATTTCCATGTATAAGAAATTCTCATCTTGCTTGATGGCAACCTCCTCAATGTATCCTTTCTTCGTGGTGAAATTAAATCGAATGCTAGATGCTGTTATTTTCTCTGGTCCATCTGAGAATACTGGAAGTTGAACTTTGTTAGAATCTTCGTCATATAGGTAGGTTGCATAGACTTCATTCTTTTTTAAATCAATGAGAATGTATCCTGCTTCCATTTGAATTTCTCCATTGTCTATCTTCGCTTCATTGAATAAATGAATTTGTTTATTTTTCAAATCAGAATAAATAGAATCAGTTGCGCTGTAGAAAATAGGTTCGTCAATTTCTCCAGAATTTAAAACAATCGTATCTCTAATTTGGGCGTAACTTTCTACTGTCCCAAACATTATTAACAATGTGAGGAGTATAACTAGATATGTGGAACGCTTTTTGAACACCAAATGTGCATTAAATTTGTTTTGCATTTATATAACGAGGCAAAACTATTAAAATTAGTTTCAAATGATTGAAAAATTAAAGCGATATAGCAGAATTTATGCCATTTTAACTTGTATCTTACTTGTTTCAACGGTTTCTGCATTCTCTCAAGACGATGAAAGATTTTATTCTGCTATCAAAACAGTTGTTATAGATGCAGGGCATGGAGGGAAAGATCCTGGCTGCCACGGCGCTTCAGCAAAGGAAAAACACGTTTGTTTATCGATGGCTTTACAATTGGGAGAATTAATTTCAGCCAAATATCCTCACATTAAAGTTGTTTACACAAGAAAAACGGATGTATTTGTAGAATTGGCAGAACGAGCAAAAATTGCCAATAGAAATAAAGCTGATTTATTTATTTGCATCCACGCGAATGCAGCGAGTCCTGCAGCTTATGGAACAGAGACTTATGTGTTAGGTTTACATAGGACAGAGTCGCAACAACGAGTTGCACAACGAGAGAATTCAACCATTCATTATGAAGAAGATGGTGGAGCAAAGTACAAAGATTTCGATATGTCACCTGATGCTATTATTGCTCGACAAATTCAGTTGAGTGTATTCTTAGATCAGTCGATTAGTTTTGCTTCTAAGTTACAGACAGAGTTTAAAGGGCTTGGGAGACATGATAGAGGAGTGAAACAAGCAGGGTTTCTTGTGCTTTATAAAACAACGATGCCAAGTGTATTGATTGAAACTGGATTCTTGACCAATCCAAAAGAAGAAAAGTTTTTAAATACACTTGAAACGCAAAAACAAATGTCAGGGTCGATGTTTAAAGCTTTTCAGAAATATAAAAATGAGCTAGAAGGAGTAGAGGAAGAAACGGAGACCACTTTACCTTTTGAAGTGCAAGAAACAATTATTGACTCAAATGATGAGGATGAGATTCCTGAAATGGTAGAAAATCAAGTAGAATTTCGAGTGCAAATTGAAACTTCTGAAAAAAAGATTGCTTTAACTGCATCAAAATTTAAAGGTTATACAGTTTCTGAATATATCCAAAATGGATTGTTTAAATACACGGTAGGCTCATATATCAATGACTTTTCAGCTGCGAATGCTATGAAGAAAAAACTGCGATCAGGTGGTTTTCAACATGCTTTTGTTGTAGGGTTCTTGAACGGAGAGCGTATTAATTTGCAAAAAGCTATTAAATTAGCAGAAAATTAATGTTTTGAAGATATCTAAAGAATTAAAAACTGGAATTATAACTGTCGCTGCAATCGGATTACTTGTTGCGGGAGTTAACTTTTTAAAAGGGAAAAGCTTTTTTGGTGGTGATGCTGAATACGTAGCATTCTTTCCTAATTCAGATCAGTTGTCACCTGCAAGTTCAGTTTCACTAAATGGAGTAGTGGTTGGTAGCGTTCAATCAGTCGATTATATTGCAAGCAATGATTCGTTGAGTAAAGTTAAAGTAACATTTAACGTAACAATGGATGAATTGAAATTTCCAGTTGGAAGTTTTGTAGAAATTGCATCCTTAGATTTACTAGGTACAAAAGGAGTTTTACTACATCTTAAATATGGAGAATCTACCGAAATATATAAGTCTGGAGATACACTAAGAGGAATTGTTGCTCAAGGTATGATGTCGCAAGTTAAATCATATGCAGATCCGCTTTCTCAAAAAGTTAATGGAGCACTTGTGTCAATTGATAAAATGGTCAATGGTATCTCTGCGTTTTGGGACACCACAGCTAGTTCTGAATTAGAAGGCTCTTTAAAAGAAATTAAAATTGCCATTAAGCGTTTTGGTAATGCAGCAGAAGAAATTGAAATAATGGTAAAGGATGAGAAAATCAAATTGAGCCATATTTTATCTAATGTAGAAACCATTACGTTAAACTTGAAGAAAAGTAATGAGAGTGTCAAGAGGATTGTTGGAAACGTAGAGCAATTGACGGATGATTTAGTTACTTCTGATTTTAAAGGGGTAATTACCAATGCTAAAAACACATTGGGGTCTATCAATGAGATTTTGGAAACAGCTAAGACAGGCGAAGGAACACTCGGTAAATTGTTAGGCGATGAAACACTTTACAACGAGTTAGTTAAGACCAATCAAGAATTACAAAACTTAGTGAATGACATTCAGGTTCACCCAGAAAGATACATTCATTTCTCTGTGCTAGGTGCAAAAACAAAAGGGGTTCCTTTGACGAATAGCGAGGAGAAAAAATTAAGAAAACTGTTAGATTCTATTCCTCAATAATATATTTAATATGCTGTCTACAATTCTATTTCTAATACTACTTATCGGAGGAATTGGATTCTTCGGATGGAACGTAATGAAAATGCGTTCAAATATAAATCTCGGAAGAGGTATTAACAGAACAGATAATCGCAAAGAACGTTGGAAGACAATGACTTTGGTTGCGCTAGGGCAAAAAAAAATGTTCTCTCGACCGATTCCTGCTCTTTTGCACTTGGCCATTTACGCAGCTTTTGTTATTACGCAAATTGAATTAATCGAAATATTCATTGACGGAATCGTTGGTTCTCACAGAATGTTTAGAGAGTCTTTAGGTGGATTCTATACTTTCATCATTAGTTTTATTGAAATTCTTTCTGTCTTAGCCTTGATAGCCACTTTTGCGTTTTTAAGTAGAAGAAATCTCATTAAAGTTCCTCGTTTAAACATGAAGGAAATGAATGGTTGGCCAAAAATGGATGGTAATATGATTCTCTTTATGGAGTTAATCTTAGTGACGTGTATCTTTACGATGAACGGAGCAGATGAAATGATGCACATTGCAGAGACAGGACAATCTTATGGTTTTACAATTAGTTCATTCATAGGTCCTTTGTTTTTTGATGGCTTAAGTATCGATACATTGCATGTCATAGAAAGAATTGGTTGGTGGGGTCATATCATTATGGTGTTTACCTTCTTGAATTACTTGCCGTATTCAAAGCATTTTCACATTCTACTGGCGTTTCCTAATACATGGTATTCTAACTTGGAAGCAAAAGGAAAGTTCACAAATATGGAATCGGTTACCAATGAGGTGAAATTAATGATGGATCCAAATGCTGATCCTTATGCTGCGCCACCAGAAGGAGCGGATGTTACACCGCAACGTTTTGGAGCAAAGGATGTAACAGATTTGACTTGGAAGAATTTAATGGACAGCTATACCTGCACAGAATGTGGAAGGTGTACTTCTTCTTGTCCAGCAAACATTACGGGTAAATTACTTTCTCCAAGAAAAATTATGATGGCGACGAGAGATCGTTTGGTAGAAGTTGGAGATAATAAAAGAAAGAACGGAGCAGATTTTGAGGATGGTAAAAGTCTACTTTTTGACTACATTTCTGAAGAAGAAATTTGGGCGTGTACATCTTGTAATGCTTGCGTAGAAGAATGCCCGATAAACATCGACCCTTTATCAATTATCATTGATTTAAGAAGGTACTTGGTGATGGAAGAATCGAAAATGCCAACAGAAATAGCTGGTATGACGACAAACATAGAGAACAATGGTGCTCCTTGGCAATTCAGTCCTTCTGATCGTTTAAACTGGGCAAATGAAGACTAATTCTACCTTGCATATTGCCGAAGAAGACGGAAAACAAATATCACCAGTTCTAGGGGAAGATGTCAAAAACTACTTGATTGATATTGACGGAACCATCTGCGATGACATTCCCAATGAAGAACCAGAAAGAATGGCAACTGCTGAAATTTATCCAGATGCTTTAGAAGTTATTAATAAATGGTTCGAAGAAGGGCATATTATCACGTTCTTTACCTCTAGATTAGAAGAACACAGAGAGGTGACAGAAGAATGGTTAAGTAAATATGGATTCAATTATCACGGAATATTATTTGGAAAGCCTCGTGGTGGGAATTATCATTGGATTGATAATCACATCGTCAGAGCAACAAGATATAAAGGAACTTTTTCAGAATTGATTGATGAGAAAGCAACCGTACAAGTTTTTAAGAAAAAATAAAGAATTATGAGTTTGATTGTACCAACAATGGCCGAAATGATGGCTAAAGGAGAATCACCAGAATACTTATTTTGGGTTGGATGCTCAGGAAGTTTTGATTACAGGGCAAAGAAAATCACAAAAGCATTGGTTAAAATACTAAACGAATGCAAGGTGAGTTTTGCTGTCTTAGGAACGGAAGAAAGTTGCACAGGAGATCCTGCAAAAAGAGCGGGGAATGAGTTCACCTTTCAGATGCAAGCAATGATGAATATCCAAGTACTGGACGGTTACGAAGTAAAGAAAATAGTTACAGCTTGTCCTCATTGCTTAAATACATTGAAGAATGAATATCCAGAATTAGGTGGGACTTACGAAGTTATTCATCATACTCAATTGATTCAAGAATTAATCAATCAAGGAAAGTTAACCCTAAAAGATGGAGGAACATTCAAAGGCAAGAAAATTACTTTTCATGATCCTTGCTATTTAGGAAGAGCAAATAATATTTTTGAAGCACCTAGAAATTTAATTCAGAAGTTAGATTCTGAATTGGTTGAAATGAAAAATTGCAAATCGAAAGGTCTTTGCTGTGGTGCTGGTGGTGCTCAAATGTTCAAAGAAGCAGAGAAAGGTAATAAAGAAATCAACGTAGAAAGAACAGAAGATGCACTTGAGACTAAAGCAGATATTATTGCAACAGGTTGTCCATTCTGTAATACTATGATGACAGATGGTGTAAAATTAGCAGAGAAAGAAAGTTCTGTAGAAGTATTAGATGTTGCAGAATTAATTGCTCAAGCAGCCGATTTATAAAATATGTTCGTTCATTTACCCGCAAATAGCAAGGTTTGGATATATCAAGCCAATAGAGAACTGAATTCTTCTGAAATGTCTTTCTTATTGGAGAATTTGAAATTGTTCATTCAAGACTGGGCTGCTCACGGAAGTCAATTGTATGGAGATGTTTCTATCGAAGATAATCGTTTTGTCATTCTTGTTGTAGATGAATCTAAAACGGGAGTTTCAGGATGCTCAATTGATACCTCGGTTAGGAAAATAAAAGAATTAGGAACGGAAATAGGTGTAGATTTCTTTAATCGCATGAACTTGTATCTAAAAAAAGAGAATGAGTTTAAACAAGTACATATTTCTGAAGTGAAAGACTTTCCAGATTGGAATGTCTACAATCCAATGGTGACGAATTTACAAGAATTGAGAGAGAATTGGTTGATTCCTGTCAATCAAAGTCCTTTTTAATTAGCGTTATCTTTTATTTCTTTTTCACGGAACTCTTTCTTGGAGTTTTTTGTTCTGATCCTAACTCCAACAACGAGTTTAATCGTATAAAATGTTTGGTTGTATTGCAAATTTTGGATTTTCACGGTTTTAAAATCAAATTCAGTATTTAATAAGATAAAATAACTTGGCTTAGAATAACCTCCAAGAAGTCGGAAGTCAACTCGTGGAGCAATACCTAGAAAGCTTCGAGTTTTTCCTGATGTTGTGTAAAATTTATTCTGAATGACTCCACCAAGACCTCCAAACACTGCAAATTGCCAATTATTTATTCGGTTGACATAAGCATAACCAGGAATCACTCCCAAATCAAGAGCGCCAATTGTAGATGCATTAGAACGATCGGTAGAGTCTGATAATGATTGAGGAACAATTGATCCTTCGGTATTGTTTAGCCCGAAATAATTAAGAGAGGTCTTAAAATACCATGTCTTAGCAGGTTTTAAATAATGTCCAACTCTTCCAAGAACAGCATGTATATTAAATTCTTTTGATTTAAACCACCAGACATTTGCAGAAATACTTGTTGCATTGATATTTGGATAGATTCCATTAGGAGTCAATGAACTTAGACTATCATTCCATTTGTATTCATCTTTAATGACATAACCTCTATAGTTTCTTAAATTAACAGTTGTAAAAACTTGTTTGATGTTAAATTTCAAACCTACATCAAAGTATTCAGTATTTCCAAAACGACTTTCTGCCTTAATATTTCCTGGTAATGCAAAACCAATTCTTAAAGCAAACCATTTATATGCAACACCAAACCCTAAGGTCGTTCGGATGTTGTTTTTGTACTGTAGTTTTTTAACTCCTAGTTTAAAATTGTCAGTTATAGAAAAAGGGGCAGAGTTAAAACCAACGTCAGTAAACAACACCAGCCTATCTTTATAGAGCTGATAAGGTAAGGTATCATTTTCTTGCGAATGAACACTCAGAGAGTAGAAGGTAAACAATAATATGTAAAATGATTTTTTCAACTAGTCAAAAATACGAAAAATGGGTGTAGAACAAACATTCTTAATTCTACATTATCAATTATTAATTATTACCATTACATTTGCTTTCGAATAAAAGAAGAATGAAGAAGATTTATAAATATTTACTCAACAAATTACCTCGCCCACTCTTAATTAGGTTGAGTTATCCATTTAAATTAGTTGCACCTCTGTTATATAAAGGCGACAAGGTTGAATGCACAGTTTGTGAGAAGAAGTTTTCAAAATTCTTATCTTACGGTTCTGATGTCGCTCATAGAGAAAATGTTCTCTGTCCTTATGATTTAACTTTAGAACGACACCGCTTAATGTGGTTGTATTTAAAAGATCATTCTGATTTCTTTACAAAAGAAGATAATAAGGTGTTGCATATTGCGCCCGAACAATGCTTTCATAAGCGTTTTAAGAATCAGAAAAATTTAGATTATCTAACAGGAGACTTAGTTTCTCCATTGGCGGATATACACTTTGATTTACATGATATTCCACTGGAAGACAATCGTTTTGATGTAATTTTCTGCAACCACGTAATGGAACACGTTGATGATGCCATTCAATGCATGAGTGAATTACATCGAGTAATGAAGCCAGGAGGGTGGGGGATC